>NZ_JBHWVJ010000001.1:0-200107 GCF_042736725.1 Streptomyces sp. NPDC060028
CCCCCCCGGGGGGGTGCGGGCCTTCCGCAGGCGGGTCCCGACACCCCGTGTCTACTCTGGTGGGTGGAGATCCGCGTCCCCTGGTGGGAGGAGCCCGCCGTGAGCTGCTGGAGCAGGCGACTGCGCCGTACCTGGGTGGTCGTGGCGACCGCCGGGCTGCTGGCCGTACCGGCATCGGCCGCAGCGGCGTACGGGGCCGAGACCCCGAGCCCGCCGGTGTCGACGGGCCCCACCGCCGACGACACCCGGTTCCCGCAACTGACACCCGAGATCGCACGGCAGCTGGACGACGCGATCCGCAAGGTGATGCGCGAAACCCAGGTGCCCGGCGTCATCGTGGGCCTGTGGGCGCCGGGCAAGGGCCAGTACGTACGCACCTTCGGCGTGTCCGACAAGGACACCGGGAAGCCGATGTCCACCGACTTCTACTCGCGCATCGGCAGCGAGACGAAGACCTTCACGGTCACGGCCCTGCTCGAACTGGTCGACCAGCACAAGGTCGGACTCGACGACCCCATCGCCAAGTACGTCGACGGGGTCCCGAACGGCGACCACATCACCCTGCGCCAACTCGCCGGGATGCGCAGCGGGCTGTACAGCTACACCACCGACGAGACCTTCGCGAAGGACCTGTTCGCCGACCCGGAGCGCAGCTTCACCCCCCAGGAGCTGCTGGCGTACGCCTGGAAGCGCCCCGGCGTGCAGTTCCAGCCCGGCGAGCGCTTCGACTACTGCAACACCAACCTGATCCTGCTGGGACTCGTGGTGGAGAAGGTCACCGGGCGCCCGCTGCAAGACGTCATCGGACAGGACGTCGTGAAGCGCGCCGGCCTCCAGCACACCCTCTTCCCCACGAACGCCGCCTTCCCCGAGCCGCACGCCCAGGGCTACTCCGACCAGACGGCGACCGGCAAGGTCGAGAACGTGACCGACTGGAACCCCTCCTGGGGCTGGGCCGCCGGCGCGATGATCTCGAACCTGCAGGACCTGCGCCGCTGGGCCGGTGTCCTGGCCGACGGCACGCTCCTCACCCCCGCCACCCAGGCCCAGCGCCTGAAGACCGAGCCCACCGGAATCAAAGGCGCCGGATACGGACTGGGCATCTTCAACGTCCAGGGCTGGATCGGCCACAACGGCTCGCTGCCCGGCTACCAGTCGCTGACGATCCACCTGCCCGGGTCGAAGGCCACCCTCGTGTTCCTGTCGAACACCGACATCTCGCACAACGGCTTCGAACCGAGCATCCTCTTCGGGCAGGCGATCACGCAGATCGTCACCCCGGACCACGTCTTCTTCCTGCCCAAGCCCGTCTCGGAGCCGAAGCCCTCGACCCCGCCGTCGTCCTAGTGCGGTCACAGCACTAGGCGATGTGCTCGTTCTCGAGGTCGCGCTGGTAGCGCTGCTTGAGCTCCGGCATCATCTTGCGGATCATCGACGCACTGCGCGGGTGCACCACCCCGTGGCGGTCCGAGAGGTGTATGTCCACCTGCTCCGGGGTCGGGAACTGCGAGTGCTCGTCGATGTAGGCGCGGAAGACCTCGTACGCCGTCTCGGCGAACTTGATCTCGTCGATCGACGGGGGTGCCTCGGGTTCCCCGGCGGACTCCTCCGGCGCTTCCTCCCGGCGGGGGGCCGGTACCGGCAGCCCCTGCTGCGCGGGCTGCGCCTCAAGGCCCTGCCCGTAGCCCCGCTCAAGGCCCCCCTCGAAGCCCTCCGGGCCCGACGGGGGCATGACCGGGGTCGGCTCCAGGCCCTCGACGTACCGGGGGTCGTAACCGCCCTCGTACGCCGCCTGCGGTGCGAGCGGCGCCGCGAACCAGGCGCTGTTGTGCGCCGCGGGCATGGCCGTCGGGTCCACCGCGAAGGGCGCGGGGGCGTGCTGCGGCTCGGGCTGCGGCTGCGGCTCCGGCTGGGGGCCGGCCTCGGGCTGCGGCGCGTACCGCTGGTCCTGCGGCGCGGTCTCGCCCGCCGGCAGGGCCGGGGCCGGGGCCGTCTGGACCTTGACGCCCACGCCCATGACCGCCGCCGCGGCCGGGGGCAGCAGCACCGGGTCGATGCCCGCCGCCGCCAGGCCCTCGGGCGCGGTCTGGGCGAGCGGTACGCCTATCCGGGCCAGGCGCAGCGGCATCAGCGCCTCCACGGGGGCCTTGCGGCGCCAGGCCCGCCCGTACCGGGCCTGGAGGCGGGCCTGGTAGATCAGCCGGTCCTGCTCCATGGCGACGGCCTGCTCGTAGGAGCGCAGCTCCCACAGCTTCATCCGGCGCCACAGCTTGAAGGTGGGCACGGGGGAGAGCAGCCAGCGCGTGATGCGCACGCCCTCCATGTGCCGGTCCGCGGTGATGTCCGCGATGCGGCCCACCGCGTGCCGGGCCGCCTCCACCGTGACCACGAACAGGATCGGGATCACGGCGTGCATGCCGACACCCAACGGGTCCGGCCAGGCGGCCGCGCCGTTGAAGGCGATCGTCGCGATCGTCAGCAGCCACGCCGTCTGGCGCAGCAGCGGGAAGGGGATCCGGATCCACGTCAGCAGCAGGTCCAGCGCGAGCAGGACGCAGATGCCCGCGTCGATGCCGATCGGGAAGACCAGCGAGAAGCTGCCGAAGCCCTTCTGCAGGGCGAGCGAGCGGACGGCGGCGTACGAACCGGCGAAGCCGATGCCCGCGATGACGACGGCTCCGGCGACCACGACACCGATGAGTATCCGGTGGGTACGAGTCAGCTGCATCGCGGCCACCCGCGGTCCCCTCCCCTTGTCGAGCTACGGCAGGCACAGAGTACGCGCGTACGGGTGAACGGACGCCAGCGGTCCGCCCACCGCGACACCGCTACTGGGACTGGGTCGGCGAGGCCTGCTGCTCGGGCTGCTTGTGCTGGTTGGCCGCGTCCACCGAGGCCACGGTCTCCTTCGCCGCCGCGATGGCGTCCTGGAGCATCTTGCCCTGGTCCGGGGAGCCGGCGCCCTCGTAGGCGGCACCGTTGAAGTCGAGGGTGACGACCACGTTCTGGGTGCGCGCGATGACCGTGCTGTTGAGGAAGTCGCCGTCCTTCTTGGTGGTGAAGGTGATCGACGTCGCCTGGTCGCCGATGCCGCCGGCCTGCTCCGTCTTCACGTCCGAGGCGCCCTCGGTGACCTTCGCCTTCTCGACCTGCTTGGTCAGCTCGTCCTCGGCGCGCTTGTTGCCGGTGCCGACCGACGCGAGCGAGTCGTAGCGGACCAGGGAGATCGAGAGCCAGCGGTACTGCGAGCCCTGGAGGCCGCCCTCGTCCAGGCCGTTCCAGGAGCAGCTGGCGCGGCTGGCCAGGTCGTTCGACTTGGCCGACGTGCCGTTGTTGTCCTTCGCCTTCGGCACGAGCGTCTCGACGGTCTTCGTCTGGACCGCCTTGCACGGGTCCGGCAGCGTGCCGTACGCCGCCTTCTCCAGGGCGGCCGACGGCTTGGCGTTCGGCTTGGACGAAGCGGAGGAGCCGGACTTCTTGCCGCCGTCGGCGTTCGAGTCCTTGCCGGAGTCGGAAGAGCAGCCGGCGAGCGTGAGGACCACCGGGACGGCTGCGCAGGCGAGAACGCGGGTGAGGCGCGAGGCTGATCGGTGCATGGTTCCTTCAGACGTTGGGGGACTGCCTAATTCGGGCGCGGGACCGGAGCAACGGTAGCCCGACCCGGCGCCCGGCTGCTGTGCGCGCCGTCACGCAGGCCCCGTACGCCCCTGGTGACCGGCGCGGCTACTCGTTGAACCGGTCGACCAGCGCCTGCGCCAACTGCCGTGCCCTGTCCTGGGTTTCACCGCTCGGCGGGACCGTGCCGGGCAGCGACGGCTGCACGCTGTACTCGACGGTGACGAGGACATTCGAGGTACGGAACACAATCCGCACGGTGCGCGACTGTGCGGCGGTGGCGCCGGCCGCGCTGAGCTTGTCCTCCAGGTAGGCGTCGTCGCCGAGCCCCGCCAGGACGCGGGAGCCGAGCTCGACGGGTGCGGAGGGGGAGGGGGAGCCGGACGGGGTGCCGGAGGGGCTGCCGCCCTGGGCCGGGGCCGAGGAGGAGGGGGGCGGGGAGGAGGGGATCGGGGAGGTCACGACCCCAGGGAAGGGCAGGTGGGCGTCGGTGAGCCGGCGCACGTACACCTGCTTGGCCTTGTCGTCGTCGCTCGCGGCGGTCCGGTCGTAGGAGACCACCCGCTCGAAGCCGACCGACAGCAGCCGGGTGCCCTCGGGCGTCTGCGCGCTCCAGCGGCACCCCACGTTCCGGTCGCCGTCGTACGAGGCGTCCGCGGCGCCGGCGTAGAGCTGTTCGCGCTGCTGGTCGGTGAGCTCCTCGGCGGCCGGGAGCATCGTCCTGACCCGCTTGCCGTCGACGGCCTTGCAGGGCGAGGGCAGGCTGCGGTACTTGCCCGGCTGGGCGACGGCGCCCGCGTTGCCGCCGGCCTTCGCGTCGGAGGTGATCCCGACGCCGCTGCCGCTGCTGCACCCGGCGAGGCCGGCCACGAGCGCGCCGAGCATCGCGATGCCGGGCAGGACTTGCCGTACTGCCTTGCGCTGCACGTCGATTGGCTCCCCTCGGGAAAAAATGCGTTGCCGCGGTTCGGGCGCGGATGGACACAATGTCTATCGCACACGCTGGTGCTGGCGCCGGTCCTCTGTCGCTTATGGGGCCAAGAGCGAGGCTTTTTGCGTATTCAGACTTTTCTGTGGTTGACGGGGTATTGAGGCCTAAATGTCGTATGTAGAGGTGCCCGGGGCGAAGGTCCCGATCCGGATGTGGACCGCCCCGGCGTCGGTCGAGGACAGCGCGATGCAGCAGCTCCGCAACGTCGCCACCCTCCCGTGGATCAAGGGTCTGGCCGTCATGCCGGACGTCCACTACGGCAAGGGCGCGACGGTCGGCTCGGTCATCGCCATGAAGGACGCGGTCTGCCCGGCGGCGGTGGGCGTGGACATCGGCTGCGGCATGTCGGCGGTGAAGACCTCCCTGACGGCGAACGACCTGCCGGGCGACCTGTCGGGGCTCCGGTCGAAGATCGAGCGCGCGATTCCGGTGGGGGCGGGCATGCACCGCGAGGCGGTGGATCCGGCGCGGCTGTACGGGTTCCCGGAGGCGGGGTTCGGGGATTTGTGGGAGCGGTTCGACTACATCGCGGACGCGGTGAAGTTCCGGCGGGACCGGGCCATGCGGCAAATGGGAAGCCTTGGCCAAGGGAATCACTTCTGTGAGGTATGTATCGATGCGTCCGGTTCGGTGTGGCTCATGCTGCACTCGGGGTCGCGCAACATCGGGAACGAACTCGCGGATTTCCACATCAACGTCGCTCGGGGCCTCTCGCACAACCAAGGCCTCGTCGACCGTGACCTCGCGGTCTTCCTCGCGGCCACGCCGGAGATGCGGGCGTACCGCAACGACCTCTTCTGGGCGCAGGAGTACGCGAAGTACAACCGGGCCGTGATGATGAGCCTGTTCAAGGAGGTCATCCGCAAGGAGTTCCGGAAGGCGAAGGTCTCCTTCGACCACGAGATCAGCTGTCACCACAACTACGTGTCGGAAGAGCGGTACGACGGCATGGACCTGCTGGTCACCCGCAAGGGCGCGATCCGCGCCGGCAGCGGCGACCACGGGATCATCCCGGGCTCGATGGGCACGGGCTCGTACATCGTGAAGGGCCTCGGCAACGAGAAGTCCTTCAACTCGGCCTCGCACGGAGCGGGCCGGAAGATGAGCCGGACGGCCGCGAAGAAGCGGTTCTCGGCGCGGGACCTGGCGGAGCAGACCAAGGGCGTGGAGTGCCGCAAGGACTCGGGCGTCGTGGACGAGATCCCGGGCGCGTACAAGTCGATCGAGCAGGTCATCGACCAGCAGACCGACCTGGTCGAGGTCGTGGCGAAGCTCAAGCAGGTCATCTGCATCAAGGGCTGAGGCCTGCGTGCAGTCGTCCGGGGCTCTTCTGTGCCTGTTCTCAGGTCTTTCCTGTACGTAGGCGCCACAGGCGCATGGAGCAGCTCTGTGCGGTGCGGTTGAGGGCGACACCGGCTGCTGCGGGGTCGTTCAGCCGCAGCAACTCCCGGTCGTCGTTTGCGGTCCAGCGTCGTCGTGGCGGTGCGACCCTCATGTCCGCAGGTCGAACCCAAGACTGGATTGCGCCCGCATTGGCCTTCTTGTGTGCAAGGGCGAGACAGCCGTCGTAGTAGAGGTGCGCAGCGAGCTGCTGTGCCGTCTCCTTGTAGTAGCAGACGTTGTACACGCCATCCCGCTGGTTGCGGGAGATGGTGCGATCGATGCCAGTGATCTTCTTGCCGTAGTGGCACAGGTAGGCGGCGATGGCGGTGCTGGCCGAGGTCAAGGAGAGGAACGGGAAGCCTTGGGCAGTCCAGCCGAGCGATCCGTCGGCGTCGATGAGCCCACGCAGGTAGTCGACGTGTGAGAAGCCGGTGCGCGGGGGCTTGATGCTCAGCGACTTCTTGCCGTAGGGAATCCCGAGCTCGTTGACGGTGGTCCTGGCTTCGAGTGAGCAGACGGTCCAGGTCGCCGAGTGGTGATTCGCCGCGAAGTTCGTTTGTCGGACGCGTTCGGTGATGGAGCTGTAGTAGGGCGTGAGCTGCTGGAACTCGCGAAGGATGTGTATGTCCCGCGCGTTGATTTCGGCGGTGAGCCTGCCCTTTTGTCCCCGGCCCCTTGCGAGGTGCCCGTCGGCTTGGAGGAAGCCGAACATGTAGGCGTAGCGGGGGTCTTGGAGGTCCATGAAGCGCATGGGGGCGCTAGGGTCCTGATCAGCCACGAGGAAGCCCTTTTCCTTGCTGGTGAGGCCCTCGGTCGGGAGGGCCATCCCGGGCGGGGGTCGTTTGCTTTGTGATCGAACCTAGGTCTGGTCTCCGGGGGATTTCAGGGCTTCTCACACCCTTCATTCGAACGTGTGACGGAATGTGAAACGTCTCTGGCTGGGGCGGCCGGTGCGGGTGTCCGCGGGCGTGATTTCATTCGGCGGGGTTTTGATGGGTCGGTGCTGTGGGGGGATGGTTCGTGGGCGGGTTCTCGGCCGGTCGGCGGCGTGTGTGGGTGGGCGTTGTCGGGGCGGTGGTCCTCGGGGTGGGCGGGTGTACTTCCGCGAAGGGTGACGGGGAGGCGGGGGCCGTGGCCGCGGCGCCGCCGTCGCCGTCGCCCACCGCGGCGATGGTGATCGGCAAGGAGCAGGCGGAGCAGGTCTTCAACCGGTACGCGGAGGAGAGCTTCGCCGCCGAAGTGCGGCGCGACGAGGAAGCGGTCGCCAAGCTGCAGACCGGGCCGCTGCTGGAGGCGAGCCGGGCCCGTTACGCGCAGCTGAAGCAAGCGTTCCCGGTCGCGACGGAGAGTCGCTACACCCAGCCGTCGTTCCTGATTCCCGCGGAACGCGACCAGCCGGGTTACCCGCGCTCCTTCGTGGTGCTGAGCAAGTCGTCCTGGAATCCCGCCGGCCGGGAGACCGCCGTGCACTACTTTGTCCAGGAGGCGCCCGGCGGGGAGTGGAAGGCGGCCGCCGGCTCCTGGGTGAACGACGGGCCGATCAAAAAGCAGAACGAGGACACGCCTTCCCGGCATGCGGGATTCGGGACGCGCGAAAAGGAGATCGCCCCGGTCGGCCGGGATGCGGCGGGGGCCGTGACGCTGTCGCCGACCGCCGGTGCGGACCGGGAGGTGTGTGAGCGGTACGCGGAGTACATGACCTTCACCGCGCCGGACGGGGAGCCGCAGAGCGAGCACTTCGTTCCGGGCGATCTGACGACCGGGATCGTCAAGGCGTACAACGAGGCGAACGAGAACCTGGACTTCACCAGGAGGCGGTACCACTTCGAGGTGGTGGGCCAAGAGCTGCCGGTGGTGCGCCTGGTGGACGGCAAGTCCCTGGTCACCTGCTCCTACCGGCGGACGGACCACTGGTCGGGCAAGGACGCGGCGTTCCGCTACGGGACCGGCAGGTTCAGGGACGTGGACGCGCTGCTGGGCGGCGGGAACAAGTGGTGGCGGGACACGACCGTGCGGCGCAGCGTGACGGTGACCTTCGAGGTGCCGCAGGCCGGTCCCGCCGACGTGGTCGGCAGCAACTCCCGGACGGCGCCGTTGCTTTCGGCGGAAGGAACTCCCCGCTAGGGGATTGACGGCCGGAGTTGGTCTAGACCAAGGTGTGCGGCATGTGGAGATCCCGCGTGCTACTTGCCGCGTTCGCGTCGTTGTCGCTCGGTCTCGGGGTCGCCGGGGCCGCCGGGGCGGCTCCGGCCGGGGTGGGGCTGCCGCCCGTCGTCTCGCACGTGCCGACCCGGGAGAAGGTCGTCTTCATCACCGTCGACGACGGCTGGAACCACGATCTGCAGGCCGCCCGGATCCTGCTGGAGCAGCGGGTGCCGGTCTCGCTGTTCCTGCTGCCCGGGGCGGCCTCCTACGACACCGGCTACTTCACCCGGCTGATCGACGAGGGCCGGGCCACCGTCGAGAACCACACCGTCAACCATCCCGACCTGACCACCCTCGACGCGGCCGGCAAGGACGCCGAGGTGTGCGGGGCCGGTGAGCAGCTGGACGCGGTCTTCGGGAAGACGCCGAAGCTGCTGCGGCCGCCGTACGGGGCCCTGAACGACGAGGTGCGGGCCGCGGCCAAGGCGTGCGGGGTAAAGGCCCTCGTGACGTGGACGTACGACTTCACCACCTGGAGCCAGACGCCTCCGACGCCACGGCTGCGGGCCGGGGACATCGTGCTGCTGCACTTCACGCCCACGCTGGCGGCGGACCTGCAGCGGGCCCTGGACGCGGCGAGGGCCGCCGGGCTGAAGCCGGCGGCCCTCATGCCGCACCTGAAGGCGGCCGGGCTCGTCTGACGGGGCTCGTCGACCCGGGGGTCAGAGCTCGCGGTGGACCTTCGTGTTCGAGGCCTGGGCGCGGGGGCGGACCACGAGGAGGTCGATGTTGACGTGGCTGGGGCGGGTCACCGCCCAGGTGATGGTGTCGGCCACGTCGTCGGCGGAGAGGGGGTCGGGGACGCCCGCGTACACCTTCTCCGCCTTGGCCGCGTCGCCGCGGAAGCGGGTCTTGGCGAACTCCTCGGTCTTGACCATGCCCGGGGCGATCTCGATGACGCGGACGGGCTGGCCGACGATCTCCAGGCGGAGGGTCTCGGCGAGGACGCGGGCGCCGTTCTTGGCGGCGACGTAGCCGGCGCCGCCCTCGTACGTGGAGTGCCCGGCGGTGGAGGACAGGACGACGACCGTGCCGTCACCGGAGGCGGTCAGGGCCGGGAGCAGGGCCTGGGTGACGTTGAGCGTGCCGATGACGTTGACCTCGTACATGGTGCGCCAGTCGGCGGGGTCGCCGGTGGCGACGGGCTCGGCTCCGATGGCGCCGCCGGCGTTGTTGACGAGTACGTCGCAGCGCTCCAGGGAGGCGGCGAAGGCGTCGACGGCGGGGCGGTCGGTGACGTCGAGGGCGTACGCGGTCGCCTGGCGCCCGGCATCGGTGAGCTCGGCGGCGAGGGCCTCGATGCGGTCCTTGCGGCGGGCGGTGAGAACGACGTGGTAGCCGGCCGCGGCGAGCTGCCGGGCGGTGGCCGCGCCGATGCCGCTGCTCGCTCCGGTGACTACGGCGGTTCGGGTGGCCGTGCTCATGTGCGGGGCTCCTCGCTGTTGCTCGTTCGTTCGTACGGGCGATTCCTCGCCAGCATAGGTGGGGTCAGCGCCGGGGCGCGTACATGATCACGGCCATGCCCGCGAGGCAGACGAGGGCGCCGGCGACGTCCCAGCGGTCGGGCCGGTAGCCGTCGGCGGCCATGCCCCAGACGAGGGACCCGGCGACGAAGACTCCGCCGTAGGCCGCCAGGACGCGGGCGAAATCGCCCTGGGGCTGGAGGGTGGCGACGAAGCCGTAGAGGCCGAGGGCGATGACCCCGGCGCCGATCCAGGCCCAGCCCTTGTGCTCCTTCACGCCCTGCCAGACCAGCCAGGCGCCGCCGATCTCCAGGACGGCGGCGAGGACGAAGAGGGCTGCGGAGCGGGCGATCACCATGGCTTGAAGCGTACGCAGGGGGCCGGGCGGGTGCGTGCGAATGGGGGGCGGCTCGCCCTCATTCGTGTGATGGTCCGATCGGCGGACGGGTGGGCTGACTAGCGTCCGCGCGTGGAGGTGGTCGCGGTGCGCCGAGGTGTCGTACGCAGTGTGGTGGTGGCCGGGTTGCTGGTGCTGGGCGGGGCCGGGGCCGGGCCGGCCGGTGCGTCGGCCGGTGCGTCGGCCGGGCCCGAGGCCGATGTGGCGTACCACGGGCAGGTCGCCCTGGCCCACGGGCGGCTGCGGATCTGGCTGGTCCCGGAGAACGAGGGCCCGGCCGCGCTGGCGAACGCCACCCTGCGGGTGCGGCTGTCGGCCGACCTCGCGGACCGGCAGGCGCTGGCCGGGGGCTGCGCCCGGGCCGGGCTGCGCGAGGTGGTGTGCGAGACGGGGCAACTGCCGCTGCACGGGCGCGGGCGGCACGTCGGGCTCGTACTGGACCTGCGGGAGAGGGAGCCCGAGGTGGTGGTGCGGATCGACACGTGGTGGAACGGCGGAGCGACCGACCGGAACCACGCCAACAACGAGCACGTGGTGCTGGCGCTGGACACGGGCGACGCGTACGCGTTCTGAGCTGGTGCCGGCCCCGGCACTACGGCGTGGCCACGCCGCCGAATTCGGCGACGGCCTCGCCGACGATGCGCTCCAGGCGGGCGTGGTGGGCTCCGCGCCAGTACACGCGCTCGCAGTCGGCGCACTGGGCGAACACGTCGTACGAGCGGTGCGTGCCGTCCTCGAGGCGGTCGCCGACGCTGTCCTTGGTGGCCCGGCGGAGCGGGCCGTTGCAGGCGGTGCAGCGGGTCCAGGGGGCGAGGGCCGGGGCGAAGCGGCCGAGGACGTCGCGGAGTTGCTCGTCGGGGTTGTCGCTGTAGACGTACGCGCCCGCGAACAGCTCGCGGCGGCGCAGCAGTCCGCGGTCGCGGGAGAGCAGGACGCGCTGCTCGGCGGCGGAGCGGGAGGCCAGGGCCGGGTCGCCGGGGTCCTCGTTCTCGTACGCGGCGTCCACGCCGAGCAGGCGCAGGCGGCGGGCGAGGGTGCCGAGGTGGACGTCGAGGAGGAAGCGGAGCGGGGCGCCGGGGACGGCTTGGGGGCGGTCGACCCCGAACACCTCGACCGACTCGCCCGCTCGGGGGACGTACGAGAAGGGTGTCTCGGTGCCGTCGACGAGGATGTGGCCGACCTCGGTGAGCGGGACGCCGGCCGATTCGACGACGTGGCCGAGGCTGGAGGCGCCGTCGGTCGTGGTCGGTACGCGCTCGCCGCGCCGGGCGAGCGCGGCGAAGACGTGCAGTTCGGGGGCGAGGGTGAGCTGAATGCCGGGTCCGTTCACGGTGCCAGCATGCCACTGCCCGGGCGGGCGGCGCGGGTGAATTACGGGGCGGCGGGGGTGGCGGCCACGGCTTCGTCGTAGGTCTCGCGGTGTCGGTCTGCGGCCGGGTGCGGCGCCGGGTGCGGAGCGGCGGATCCGGGTGGCGGAACAGGAGGTGGCCGCGGATGGTGCGCACCTGGGGCGGCTGGTGGCCCTGGTCGACGCGGGGGCGCTCGCGCTGCGGGTCGCCGACACGTACCCCCTGGCGGAGGCGGGCCTTGCCCATGCCCGCCCGGCCAAGGGCGGCGCCCGCGGCCGAGTCGTCCCGACGATGGCCTGACGGCGGCCCCCCCCGGGGCTCCGCCCCGGACCCCGCGCCTCAAACGCCGGCGGGGCTGGATGCGGCCTGTGCCGACGGGGCTGCTCGGCGGGACCCCGCGCCGCAATCGCCGGCGGGGCTGGATGCGCCTCGGGCCGGGTGGGCCGCTCGGCCGGCCCGGACCCCGGGCCGCGTCAAACGGCGGCGGGGCCGGGTTGGGCCGTCGGCGTCAGGGCCAGACCAGGCAGTACGGCTGGTGGCCGGCTTCGTGGAGGCGGTGGGAGAAGTCCTGCCACTCGTGGAGCAGCTGGTAGACGTTGAACGCATCGCGGGGGCCGCCGCGGTCGGGGACCGTGGACCAGATGAAGGCGGCCGCGCCGACGGACTCCTCGCCGATGCCGCGCAGCGGGTCGACCACCGTCATCGGGAGTTTGACCACCGCGTAGTCGGGGTGGAGGACGACCAGTTCCAGCGGGGGCACCTTGTGCAGGGGTATGCCCTCGATGCCGGTCAGGACCATCGCGGCCACCGTCTCCGGCTTGATCTTGGTGAACAGGCCGCCCATGCCGAGCTCGTCGCCGCCCAGCTCCTCCGGCCGCATCGTCACCGGGACGCGGGCGGCGGTGGCGCCGTCGGGGGCGCCGAAGTACTTGTACGTCACGCCCATGCCGCGGCCCTTGGGGAGGCCGTCGGACTCCAGCTCGGGGCCCGCGTCGGGCTCGGCCGCGTCCGTGGCGCGGCGGCGGTGCTTGCCGCGGCGACGGGATTCACGGGCGCGCTGCGGGTCCAGGCCGTCCGTGCCCTCGCCCGGTCCACCACCGCGTTGCATATCTCCACCCGACTGGTCTTGCCTGCCCCGGCCCCGTGACCCCCGCCACGCAGCCTGATCATCATGGCAGTGACCTCCCCCCGGGCGGCGCGGTGAAACGCCCGTCCGCAAGTCAGTCGCGGCCTCTGAGACCATGGCTGGTGTGAGCTACCCGTACCCGTATGAAGCCAAAGTCTCGCAGACTCTCTTTGACCGCGCGTCCCTCGTGACGCCTGGCGGCGTGAACTCTCCCGTGCGCGCCTTCCGCGCCGTGGGCGGAACGCCCAGGTTCATGGTGTCCGGTACCGGTCCGTACCTGACCGATGCCGACGGCCGCGAGTACGTCGACCTGGTCTGCTCGTGGGGGCCGATGATCCTCGGCCACGCCCACCCGGCCGTGGTGGAGGCCATCCAGGCCGCCGTCGCCCGCGGCACCTCCTTCGGCACGCCCGGCGAGGGCGAGGTCGCGCTCGCCGAGGAGATCGTGGCGCGCATCGAGCCCGTGGAGCAGGTTCGCCTGGTGTCCTCGGGCACCGAGGCGACGATGTCCGCGATCCGGCTGGCCCGCGGGTTCACGGGCCGCGCCAAGGTGGTGAAGTTCGCCGGCTGCTACCACGGCCACGTGGACGCGCTGCTGGCCGCCGCCGGGTCGGGGCTCGCGACCTTCGCGCTGCCCGACACCCCCGGTGTGACGGGCGCGCAGGCCGCGGACACGATCGTGCTCCCCTACAACGACCTCGAAGCGGTGCGGGCGGCGTTCGCCTCGCACCCCGGTGAGATCGCCTGTGTGATCACCGAGGCCGCGCCCGGCAACATGGGCGTCGTCACCCCCGCCGAGGGCTTCAACCAGGGGCTCGCCGACCTCTGCCGCGAGAACGGCGCCCTGTACATCTCCGACGAGGTCATGACGGGCTTCCGTACGAGCCGCGCCGGCTGGTACGGGGTCGACGGGGTCAAGCCGGACCTGATGACCTTCGGCAAGGTCATGGGCGGCGGCTTCCCGGCCGCGGCCTTCGGCGGCCGCGCCGACGTCATGGGGTACCTGGCGCCCGCCGGGCCCGTGTACCAGGCGGGCACCCTGTCCGGTAACCCCGTGGCCACCGCCGCCGGTCTCGCGCAGCTACGGCTGCTGGACGGGGCGGCGTACGAGAAGGTCGACGCGGTCTCGAAGGAGATCCAGGGCCTGGTCACCGCGGCGCTCGGCAAGGAGGGCGTGGCGCACCGGGTGCAGACCGCGTCCAACATGTTCTCCGTCTTCTTCACCGAGGACGAGGTGCGCAACTACGACGAGGCCAAGAAGCAGGAGGCCTTCCGCTTCAACGGCTTCTTCCACTCGATGCTGTCGCAGGGCGTGTACCTGCCGCCGTCGGCCTTCGAGTCCTGGTTCGTGTCCACCGCCCACGACGAGCGGGCGGTCGAGCGCATCGCGGCCGCCCTGCCCGCCGCCGCCCGAGCCGCCGCGGAGGCGACCGCATGAGCGACATCACCGTTGTCCACCTGGTGCGTCACGGCGAGGTGGAGAACCCGGAGGGCGTCCTCTACGGCCGCCGCGCGGGCTACCACCTCTCCGAGCTCGGCCGCCAGATGGCCGACCGGGTCGCCGAGCACCTCCAGGGCCGGGACATCACGCACGTCGTGTCCTCCCCGCTGGAGCGGGCCCAGGAGACCGCGGCGCCGATCGCGAAGGTGCACGGCCTGGACCTGGCCACCGACGGCCGGCTGATCGAGGCGGGCAACGTCTTCGAGGGCAAGACCTTCGGTGTCGGGGACGGCGCGCTGCGCCGGCCGGAGAACTGGAAGCACCTGACGAACCCGTTCAAGCCGTCCTGGGGCGAGCCGTACGTCGAGCAGGTCGTACGGATGATGAGCGCGCTGGACACGGCGCGCGACGCGGCCCGCGGCCACGAGGCGGTGGCGGTCAGCCACCAGCTGCCGATCTGGATCGTGCGCAGCTTCGCGGAGAAGCGGCGGCTGTGGCACGACCCGCGGCGCCGGCAGTGCACGCTGGCCTCGCTGACGTCGTTCACGTACCAGGGCGACAAGCTGGTGTCGGTGGGCTACAGCGAGCCGGCGCGTGACCTGGTCCCGGCGCATCTGCTGGCGGGGGCGAAGCCGGTCAAGGGGAAGTCCAAGGCCTTCGGGGCCTGACGGTCCGTGACGCGCGCCGGTCTTGATCGACACGCTGTTACGAACCGTTACAGCTTTACCTAAATAAATACAAGTTGCGCCGGGAATCACCGTTCCAGTGTCGCGAGCCGCGAAGAATTGTCCGTTTATATGGAATTCAACGTGGGCTTCGCGAGTGACGACCGGGACGGTGACATGCGCGACTTCAGCAGGAGGGGTGTGCTGGGACTCGGACTCGGGGCTGCCGCCGCGGTGGGTATCGCGGGCTGCGGCTCCCCGGACGGGTCCGAGCCCGGCAGCCCCGGACCGATCAAGAACCCCAGGCCCGGCGAGAAGCCGGCGGCCAAGGCCATCGGCGACGGCTCCACCGCCGACACCGGCCCGCAGCCCCACCAGCCGGCCGCGCCCGTGCCGCTCCAGCCGGGGGAGACCCCGCCGCAGTTCGTGGTGTTCAGCTGGGACGGCGCCGGCGAGATCGGCAACGGCCTCTTCCCGCGCTTCCTCAAGCTGGCCAAGGACCACGGCGCGGCCATGACCTTCTTCCTCTCCGGCATCTACCTGCTGCCCGAGTCGAAGAAGGACCTCTACCACCCGCCGAACAACCCCGTCGGGGCCTCCGACATCGGGTACCTGAAGGACGAGAACGTCCGCAACACCCTCAAGTACGTGCGCGAGGCGTGGCTGGACGGGCACGAAATAGGGACCCACTTCAACGGCCACTTCTGCGGCGGCTCCGGCTCGGTGGGCCGCTGGACCCCGGACGACTGGCAGAGCGAGATCGACCAGGCCGTGGCGTTCGTCACCAACTGGCGCACCAACACCGGCTTCACCGATCTCGAACCGCTGCCCTTCGACTACCGCAAGGAGCTGACCGGGGCCCGCACCCCCTGCCTGCTCGGCCAGGACAACCTGCTGCCGACCGCCAAGAAGCTCGGCTGGCGCTACGACGCCTCCTCGCCCGGCGGCCTCCAGCAGTGGCCGGTGCGCAGGGCCGGGATCTGGGACCTGCCGCTCCAGGCGCTGCCCTTCCCCGGGCACTCCTTCGAGGTGCTGTCGATGGACTACAACATCCTCGCCAACCAGTCCAAGAGCACCACCAAAGGCGTCCCGTCCAACTACCCGGCCTGGCGCACCCAGGCCACGGCCTCCTACCTCGGCGGCTTCAAGCGGGCGTACGAGACCAACCGCGCGCCGCTGTTCATCGGCAACCACTTCGAGGAATGGAACGGCGGCATCTACATGGACGCCGTCGAGGAAGCCCTGAAGAGCATGTCGGACAAAAAGGACGTACGGCTCGTGTCCTTCCGGCAGTTCACCGACTGGCTCGACGTCCAGGACGGCAGGATCCTCACCAAGCTGCGCGAGCTCGCGCCGGGCCAGTCGCCGACCGGTGGCTGGCACACGTATCTCGCGTAGCGCCCTGCTGTGGCTGACCAGCGGCTTAACACACCGTCGGGGGGCGCGGAAGATCCGCAAATCGCTCATGCGAAACTTTTCACATGAGCCTTAGCCGCGCCCGTGCCCGTCGAAGTAGCCGCCGCTCGCCCAGCGGCCGTGCCGCCCTGCTGACCGCGGTGGCCCTCGCGAGCGCCCTGACCCTCACGGCGTGCGGTGACTCCGCCGGCAAATCCTCCGGCTCCGCCGGCGGCAACTACGTGACGGGCCCCGGCGGCATCTCCACCGTCGCCAAGGGCGAGCGGGACGAGGCGCCCAAGCTCGACGGCGAGACCGTCGACGGAAAGTCCCTCGACACCACCGCCCTCAAGGGCAAGGTCGTCGTCCTGAACGTCTGGGGCTCCTGGTGCCCGCCGTGCCGCGCCGAGGCGCCGTACTTCGCGAAGGTGTCGAAGGAGCTCGCCGACGCGGGCAAGGACGTGGCCTTCGTCGGCCTCAACACCCGCGACAACAGCAAGCAGAACGCGGCCTCCTTCGAAGAGAACTTCCAGATCACGTACCCGAGCCTCTACGACCCCGACGGCAAGCTGATGCTCCGCTTCCCCAAGGGCACGCTCAACGCGCAGTCCATCCCCTCCACGATCGTCCTCGACAAGGAGGGCAAGATCGCCGCCCGCACCCTTGCCGCGGTCAACGCGGAGCAGCTGCACAAGATGATCGACCCGCTCCTCGCGGAGCAGTGACCTCGTGGTCGAGTACGTCCTCGCCGCCGAGGCGACCGGTGTGAACGAGACCGTCCTCAACGGGGCGCTGCTGGTCTCGCTGCCGATCGCGCTGCTCGCCGGGCTGGTCTCGTTCTTCTCCCCCTGCGTGCTGCCGCTCGTCCCCGGTTACATCTCGTACGTGACCGGCGTGGGCGGGGCCGACCTCGCCGAGGCGCGGCGCGGCCGGATGCTGGCGGGGGCGAGCCTGTTCGTCGCGGGCTTCACGGCCGTCTTCGTCTCGACCGGGGCGCTGTTCGGGCAGTTCGGGAACACCCTCTCGCTGCACAAGGAGATCATCTCCCAGGTCATGGGCGGGCTGGTGATCCTGCTCGGGCTGTTCTTCATGGGCGCGATCCCCGGTCTGACGATGCGGGAGTTCCGCTTCCACAAGAAGCCGACGGCGGGCCTGATCGGTGCTCCGCTGCTCGGTGTGCTCTTCGGCGTCGGCTGGACCCCCTGCATGGGGCCGACCCTCGCCGCCGTCAACACGCTCTCCCTCGACCAGGCGAGCGCCGGCCGGGGCGCGCTGCTGATGGTCGGCTACTGCGTGGGGCTGGGCCTGCCCTTCATCCTCACCGCGGTCGCCTTCCGCAAGGCGCTCGGTGCGTTCGGCTGGGTGAAGAAGCACTATGCGTGGGTGATGCGCATCGGTGGCGGCATGCTGATCCTGACCGGTCTGCTGCTCGTCACAGGTTGGTGGGGCACCCTCATCAGCGAAACGCAGAGCTGGACCCAGGGCTTCACGGTGGGGATCTGAGGACTTAAGCAATGAGTACGACCGACAAGGCGTCCACCGAGGCGCCGCATTCCGAATCCGCCGTGGACACAGCCGCGGCCGACGCCGAGGCGACCGCCGAAGCCACCGCCGACGCGGCGGCCGGCGCGCAGCTGTCGACCGCCCCGCTGGAGGACAGCCCCACCGGGCCGGCCGTCGGCATCGGCGTGATCGGCTGGGCCCGCTGGTTCTGGCGCCAGCTCACCTCCATGCGGGTGGCGCTGATCCTGCTCTTCCTGCTGTCCCTGGGCGCCATCCCCGGATCCCTCGTCCCGCAGACCCAGGTCGACGCGATGAAGGTCGCGGAGTGGAAGAGGACCCACGAGTTCTGGGTGCCGCTCGCCGAGAAGCTCCAGCTCTTCGACGTCTACAGCTCGGTGTGGTTCTCCGCGATCTACATCCTGCTGTTCGTGTCGCTGATCGGCTGCATCGTGCCGCGCACCTGGCAGTTCGTCGGCCAGCTCACCGGCCGCCCGCCCGGCGCCCCCAAGCGGCTGGACCGGCTGCCCGCGTACACGACCTGGCGTACGGAGAAGTCCCCGCAGGAGGTGCTCGCGCACGCGAAGACGCTCCTGGGCGACCGCCGATTCCGCACGGAGCCGGGCGGGAACTCGGTCGCCGCCGAGAAGGGCTATCTGCGCGAGGCCGGGAACCTGGCCTTCCACATCGCCCTGATCGTGCTGCTGGTGGCCTTCGCCACCGGTCAGCTCTTCAAGTCCGAGGGCGGCAAGCTCGTCCTGCGCGGCAAGGGCTTCTCGAACACGCTCACCCAGTACGACGACTTCAAGCACGGCAGCCTCTTCAGCTCCGACGACCTGCCGCCCTTCTCCTTCACGCTCGACAAGTTCGACGCCACGTACGAGAAGAGCGGCCCGCAGAAGGGCACCCCGCGCGACTTCAAGGCGTACGTCACCTTCAGCGACGGCGCGGACGGCACGCCGCAGAAGCGCGAGATCCAGGTCAACAAGCCCCTGGAGGTCGACGGCTCCAAGGTCTACCTGCTCGGCCACGGCTACGCGCCGGTCATCTCGGTGACCGACCCCAGCGGCAAGGTGGTCTACCGGGACGCCGTGCCGATGCTGCCCCAGGACGCGAACCTCACCTCGGCCGGCGCCGTCAAGGTCGCGGACGGCTACCGGAACAAGAGCGGCGAGAAGGAGCAGCTCGGCTTCTCCGCCCGGTTCGTGCCGACCTTCGCCGGCAAGGGCCAGGGCACGATGCTCTCGCAGTTCCCGGCGGCGGACTTCCCGGTGCTCGCCCTCAACGCGTTCCACGGCAGCCTCGGCGTCGACGCGGGACTGCCGCAGAACGTGTACCAGCTGGACACGGCCAAGATGCAGCAGTTCAAGAAGGAGAACGGCGATCCGTTCTCGCAGCTGCTGCAGCCGGGCGAGACGATGACCCTGCCGGACGGCGCGGGCACCGTGAAGTTCGAAGGCATCGAGCGATGGGCCACCTTCTCGATCACCCGGCAGCCCGGCAGCGGGCTCGCGCTCGCGGGCGCGGTGGCGGCCATCGGGGGCCTGGCCGCATCCCTGTTCATCCAGCGCCGCCGGATCTGGGTCCGCGCGGTGTCCGGCAAGGACGGAGTGACCGTCATCGAGATGGCGGGCCTCGGTCGAAGCGAGTCCGCCCGGCTCTCGGAAGAGCTGACGCTGCTCGCCGTCGCGCTCAACCAGCAGGCGCCCATGGCGCCTGATCCTGTCGAAGAAACCGTTGAAGGGGAGCGCGGATGACGCCGCTCGCAGCCGCAGCCAACGAGAACCTGGCGCACATCAGCAATGTGCTGATCTATTCGTCGATGGCGGTCTACACGCTCGCATTCCTCGCGCACATCGCCGAGTGGATCTTCGGCAGCCGCAGCAAGGTGGGCCGTACGGCCGCCGCGCTGACCGGCGCCAAGACGGCCGACGCCCCCGCCGTGCAGGTGCGGGCGAAGGGCGGGAGCACCGCCGTCCTGGACAAGCCCAAGGTCGTCACGCGCTCGGCCTCCGGCACCCGCGACGTCCCGGACGGTCCCGGCGCGGCCGGCGGCACCGTCCAGGGCGACCTGTACGGGCGGATCGCGGTCTCGCTGACCGCGCTGGCCTTCCTCATCGAGGCGGGCGGCGTCCTCGCCCGCGCGCTGTCGGTGAACCGGGCCCCCTGGGGCAACATGTACGAGTTCTCGCTCACCTTCTCCACGGTGGCCGTCGGCGCGTACCTGATCCTGCTGGCGCTGAAGAAGAACGTCCGCTGGATGGGCCTGATCCTGGTCACCACCGTCCTGCTGGACCTCGGCATCGCCACCACCTGGCTCTACACCGACAGTGACCAGCTGGTGCCCGCGCTGCACTCGTACTGGCTGTGGATCCACGTCTCGACCGCGATCATCTGCGGCGCCGTCTTCTACATCGGGGCGACCGGCACGGTCCTGTACCTCTTCCGCGACGGGTACGAGTCCAAGCTCGCGCGCGGCGGCAAGCCCGGCCGGTTCGCGACCTCGGTCATGGAGCGGCTGCCGGCGGCGGCCACGCTCGACAAGTTCTCGTACCGGATCAACGCGGCCTTCTTCCCGCTGTGGACCTTCACGATCATCGCGGGCGCGATCTGGGCCGGCGACGCCTGGGGCCGCTACTGGGGCTGGGACCCCAAGGAGGTCTGGTCCTTCGTGACGTGGGTGGCGTACGCCTGCTACCTGCACGCGCGGGCCACCGCCGGCTGGAAGGGCCGCAAGGCCGCGTACCTCGCGCTCTTCGCCTTCGCCTGCTGGATCTGGAACTACTACGGCGTGAACATCCTGCTCAACGGCAAGCACTCGTACGCGGGCGTCTGACCGGCGGGAGTGGGACGCTGGTGTCATGCCTCCTGTGAGTCAGGGCACCAGCGAGAGCCCCCTCGGCCGTCACGGTGGGGGTGACGGTGGCGGCGAGGACCGCTGGCTGCTGCGTTTCGAACCGCACCTGCCGTACGCCTACGAGGCCCTGTGGCCCGCCCTCTCCACGGCGGACGGGCTGCGCGGCTGGCTGGCGACGGCCGAGGTGCTGCAACGGCGCCTCGGCGGGGCCGTCACGCTGCGCCGGCTGAACACCGGCGCCACGGTGACCGGGCGGATCACGGCCTGGGACACCGAACGGGTCGTGGAGTACACGGTGAGCGAGCAGGGGCGGATCCGCTTCCATCTGGAGCCGGTGGGGACGGACTCCACGGTCGTGCGCTTCGTCAACGAGCGCGGCGGGACGGAGGCGGACCGCCTCGACAGCCTCGCCGGCTGGCACCACCACTTCGAGCTGCTGGAATCCGCCCTGGCGGGCAGCCCGGCGGGCGCCCCGGCGGACCGGCCCCTGTGGAACGACGCCCGCTGGGCGGAGCTGCGCGAGGCGTACGCGGCCGCCGCGGTGGCGGCAGCCGCCAGGGCGTAGCCGCCCTGGCGCCCGGCGTCACCCGCCGCCCGTCACCACACGGGCCGCAGGGCGGGCAGCTCCCCGTCGCCGTTCAGTGTCCGCACGAGCCGGGCGAGCTCCGCGCGCAGGACGGGCAGGTCGACGTCGCGGCCGAGTTCCGCCTCCAGGGCGTGCAGGATCCGCCCCGCGGCCGCCAGGTGGTCGGTCGCCGACCGGGTCAGTACGACCAGCTTGCGGCGGCCGCCCTCGGGGTGCGGCTCGCGGCGGACGTAGCCGCGCTTCTCCAGGTCGTCCACGATCTGTCCGGCGGCCTGCTTGGTCACCCCGAGCCGTTCCGCGAGCTCGGTGGCGGTGGCGCCGGGGCCCTTGAGGGCCTGGAAGGCCATGCCGTGCAGGGGCCGCAGGCCGTCGTCGTGGCCGGTTTCCTCGAGGCGGCGGGTGAACTCGCCGAGCAGCAGTTGGAAGCCGAGGCCGAGCAGGAAGCCCAGCTCGATGCCGTCGTCGCTTTGGTGGTGGGTCACGGAAACATGGTGACACGAATGAGTCAACGTGCTTTACTCACCGCAAGTAAAGCTACTTGACTCACTCGGCCGAGAAAGCGAAGGACCCGTCTTGCGCGTCATCACCCCGTCCCCCGAGCACGTCATCACCACCCCGAACGCGACCATGACCGGCCTCGCCGCCCCCAGCCGGGGCAGCGCGGAACTGAGCACCTGGCACGTCGCCATCGCCGCCGGGATCACCGGCCCCGAACACTCCGTCAGCCGCGAGCAGGTCTGGACGGTCACCGCCGGCGCCCTGCACGTCACCTGCGACGGCCGCACCGAGAAGGCCGCCGCCGGCCAGGTGCTGGTCCTGCCGCCCGACGTACTGCGCCACGTCCACGCCGTCGAGGACAGCGAGGCGTACGTCGCCATGCGCGCCGACGGCGTCGTCAGCGTCCCGGGAACCGAAGGGACCCGGGTGCTGCCCTGGACGCAGTAGGCGCACAGGAGGCGCCGCGGCGGCCGTCAGGCCGGCTTGTCCTTGTCGGCGTCCTTGTCCGTGTTCCGCTCCCGGTCGTTCTCCAGGGACTTCAGGAACTCCGGGTTGTCGTCCGGCGCCACCCACCGGGTGCGGTGGGTGCGCCCGCCGCCGACCGCGGACCGCTTCTTGCCCGCGAACAGCCACACCACCGGGCCGACGATCGAGAAGAGCAGGATGATGATCACCCAGATCACCTTCGGGAGGTGCTTGACCTCCTCCTCCGGCGTGTTCAGGCAGTCGATGAACGTGTAGATGGTCAGCGCGATGATCAGCAGGAAGGGCAGATAGCGCAGCACGGTGTGGGACCGACCCCCAGAGGATTGCGCGGCCCTGGACGGGCCGAGGACGACTCCTCCAGGGTAGAGGGGCCGGGCGGCCGGTGACGATCCATCCGGTGTCGCGGGTCGGACCCCCGCCGCGGTCCGGCCCCGGAGCGGGGATGCCACAATTGCCCGCATGGCTTACGACGATCTCCGCTCGCTGCTCCGGGCCCTCGAACGGGAGGGCGACCTCAAGCGCATCAAGGCCGAGGTGGACCCGTACCTGGAGGTCGGGGAGATCGTCGACAGAGTGAACAAGGCGGGCGGCCCCGCGCTGCTCTTCGAGAACGTCAAGGGCTCGGCGATGCCGCTGGCCATGAACGTGTTCGGCACCGACCGCCGGCTGCTGAAGGCCCTCGGCCTGAAGTCGTACGCCGACATCAGCGAGAAGATCGGCGGCCTGCTCAAGCCGGAGCTGCCGCAGGGCTTCATCGGCGTGCGCGAGGCCTTCGGCAAGCTCGGCTCGATGGTGCACGTGCCGCCGAAGAAGGTGAAGGGCGACGCCGCGCCCGTCCAGGAGGTCGTCCTCACCGGTGACGACGTGGACCTGGACCAGTTGCCGGCCCTCTTCACCTGGCCCAAGGACGGCGGGTCCTTCTTCAACCTGGGCCTCACGCACACCAAGCACCCGGAGACGGGCGTGCGCAACCTCGGCCTGTACCGCCTCCAGCGCCACGACAAGCGCACCATCGGCATGCACTGGCAGATCCACAAGGACAGCCGCAACCACTACGCGGTCGCCGCCAAGCGCGGTGAGCGGCTGCCGGTCGCGATCGCCTTCGGCTGCCCGCCGGCGGTGACGTACGCGTCCACCGCGCCGCTGCCCGGCGACATCGACGAGTACCTCTTCGCCGGCTTCGTCGCGGGCAAGCGCATCGAGATGGTCGACTGCAAGACGGTCCCGCTCCAGGTCCCGGCCCATGCGGAGGTCGTCATCGAGGGCTGGCTGGAGCCGGGGGAGACCCTCCCGGAGGGCCCCTTCGGCGACCACACCGGCTTCTACACCCCGCAGGAGCCCTTCCCCGCGCTGAAGATCGACTGCGTGACGATGCGCAAGCGTCCGCTGCTCCAGTCGATCGTGGTCGGCCGGCCGCCGACGGAGGACGGGCCGCTCGGGCGGGCGACGGAACGCTTCTTCCTCCCCCTCCTCAAGATCATCGTGCCGGACATCGTGGACTACCACCTCCCCGAGTCGGGCGGCTTCCACAACTGTGCGATCGTCTCGATCGACAAGAAGTACCCGAAGCACGCGCAGAAGGTCATGCACGCCATCTGGGGCGCGCACATGATGTCGCTGACCAAGCTGATCATCGTGGTGGACTCGGACTGCGACGTCCACGACCTGCACGAGGTGTCCTGGCGGGCGCTGGGCAACACGGACTACTCCCGCGACCTCACGATCGTCGAGGGCCCGGTGGACCACCTGGACCACGCCTCGTACCAGCAGTTCTGGGGCGGCAAGGCGGGCATCGACGCCACGAAGAAGCTCCCCGAGGAGGGCTACACCCGTGACGGGGGCTGGCCCGACATGGTCGAGTCCGACCCGGCCACCGCGGCACTGGTGGACAGCCGCTGGAAGGAATACGGACTGTGAGCCCGATCGGAGTGAGCGGCCCCGAGCTCGTCATCGGCACCGACACCGCGTACGTGGCCCTGCTGCGGCCGGAGATCGACCCGGCCGAGCCGGGAGTGATCACCGCGGCCCGGCAGGCCGGCGTGACGCCCGAGGAGTTCGCGGGCCCCGGCAACATCTGGGCGCTGATGATCGACGTGGACGGCGAGGGAGACGGCTTCGAGCTGCCCGGCGCGCGGGACGTCGAGGCGGACGACTTCGCGGAACAGCTCCAGCGGGCCCTGGCGGCCGGCGAGCCGTTCACCGCCGAAGCCGGGAACTTCCTGCGCCTCGACGCCCGTCCGTCCGGCGACTCCTGGATGGTCACCGCCCACGTCACCCCGCCGGAGGGCCACGACGGCGCCGGCGCCCAGGCCCTGGAGCTCGGTCCCCTGCCCACGGCGGAACTGCTGGCCGACCTCGAAGAGTTCCGGAGGGACCTCGTATGACATCCGCCGCCGAGGGAGTCCTCGGGTCCGGGCCCGCGCCGCAGACGACCGGCAAGGTCAAGGCCTTCCTGCGGCTCGTGATGATCGAGCACTCGGTCTTCGCGCTGCCCTTCGCCTACATCGCCGCCCTCACCGCCATGTTCCGGCTCGACGGGGCCATGCACTGGGGCACGCTGCTGCTCGTCACCGTCTGCATGGTGGGGCTGCGGACCTTCGCGATGGCCGCCAACCGGATCATCGACCGCGAGATCGACTCCCGTAACCCCCGCACCGCCGGGCGCGAGCTCGTGACCGGCGCGGTGTCGGTACGGTCCGCGTGGACCGGGGCCGGGGTCGCGCTCGCCGTGTTCCTCGGGTCGGCCGCGCTGCTGAACCCGCTCTGCCTGGTGCTGGCGCCGCTCGCCGTGGTGCCGATGGTGGTGTACCCGTACGGCAAGCGGTTCACGAACTTCCCGCACGCCATCCTGGGCCTGGCCCAGGCCATGGGCCCGGTCGGCGCCTGGCTGGCCGTGACCGGCGAGTGGTCCTGGGACGCGGTGATCCTCGGGGTCGCGGTGGGCGTGTGGATCGGCGGCTTCGACCTGATCTTCGGCTGCCAGGACGTCGCCGCGGACCGCGCGGAGGGCGTCAAGTCCGTCCCGGCCCGCTTCGGCATCCCGGCCGCGCTGTGGGGAGCCCGCAGCGCGCACGTCGTGACCACCGCCCTGCTCGCCTGGTACGCCGTCGCCACGGACGCCGGCCCGCTGTTCTGGGCGGGCCTGGTGATCGTCGCCGGCGCCTTCCTCTACGAGCACACCATCGTCACGCCGCACGACCTGTCCCGCCTGAACCGGGCCTTCTTCTCGGTCAACGGTTTCATCGGCGTCGCCCTCTTCGTCTGCGCCCTGCTGGACCTCGCGGTCCGGGGGCTGACCTTCTAGCGGGGGCCCGTCGGCCGGGGCGTGTCCGGGCGGCGGAAGAAGAGGGCCGTCGCCACGCCCGCCGCGAGGCCGAAGAGGTGGGCCTGCCAGCTGACGCTGCCGGAGTCGGTCGGCAGGACGCCGAGGAAGATCGTGCCGCCCCAGACCGCGGCCACCGCCAGTCCCACCGCCACGCCCAGGACCTTGCGTTCGACGAAGCCGCGCGTCACCAGGTAGCCGAACAGCCCGAAGACCAGGCCCGAGGCGCCGACCGTGATGCTGTGCGACGGGGAGAACAGCCAGACGCCCAGCCCGTCCGCCGCGATGATCAGGGCGCAGACGGCCAGGAAGCGGCGTATGCCGCCGAGCGCGGCGACGAAGCCGAGGACCAGCAGCGGGATGCTGTTGGACGCGGTGTGGTCGAAGCCGAAGTGCAGGAAGGGCGCCAGGGGTATCCCGGTGAGGCCGTCCGTCTCGCGCGCGGCGATCCCGTAAGCGACCAGCGCGTGGCCGGTGGCGAGGTCGACCGCCTCGATCAGCCACAGCAGGGCCACCCAGCCCAGCATCAGCCGGGCCGCCGCCTTGGCGCGGTCGGCCTGTGTCCAGTTCTGGTCCATCGTCTTCATGCCGGTCCCCGTGCTCCCCGTGCTGCCTGTCCCGCCCTCGTCCCACCCCGTGGAACGTCGGGGCACCTTACCGAGTGCCCGCGCCCTGTGGCCGGATAGTCTCGGAGGTATGACTGAGCGCAAGCGCACCCCGTGGGTGGTCGGGGTTTCCGGGGCGTCCGGGACGCCGTACGCGGCGGCGGTGCTCCGCGGCCTGCTGGCGGCGGGCGAGAGTGTGGACCTGGTGGTGAGCCGGGCTTCGAGGCTGACCCTGCTGGACGAGACCGGGATCGCCTTCCGGGACGCGCACTGGCGGGAGGACCTCGGCGAGTGGCTGGAGCGCGGGGCGGACGGGAAGCCCTCCACCTTCGTCCGGCCGGAGCTGGGGGACGTACGCCACTGGGGCGCCGGGGACCTGGCCGCCGGGCCGAGTTCGGGCTCGTACCCCGTCAAGGGGATGCTGATCGTGCCGGCGTCCACGGCCTGTGTGGCGGGTGTGGCGCTCGGGCTGTCGAAGGACCTGCTCCAGCGCGTCGCGAGCGTGACGCTCAAGGAGCGGCGCCGACTGGTGGTCGCGGTGCGGGAGACCCCGCTGAACGGGCAGACGCTGAAGCATCTGGTGACGCTGGACGAGGCGGGCGCGATCGTGCTGCCCGCCTCTCCGGCGTTCTACGCGGGCGCGACGCACATCCAGGATCTGGTGGACTTCGTCGCGGGGCGGGTGCTGGACGCGGCAGGGGTGCCGCACCGGCTGTACCGCCGTTGGGAGGGGGAGCTGGGAGGCTCCCGCCCCCGTGACTAGTGCTTCTTGGCGCCGGGCTTGCGGGTCTTGTCGACGCGGTGGGCGGCGGCGGGCTGGTGGGCACGGGATCGGTTGGCCAGCTCCTGGAGCTGTCGCATGTGTGCGTAGGCCATCTCGATCGTGTACACGGTGAACCACTCCTGAAGATCGTCATTGATCTGTTGAAAGATTCACAGGGTGTTGACCCTGTGCGCCTTTGATTCTATACGTAAACTTGCGGGATCGCCGAATAATGGAAGGCTCCAGGTATATGGACGCGGTGGACAGGCAGCTCATCCAGGCACTCCGGGAAAACGGACGTGCCTCGTACGCGGAGCTGGGCCGGCTCGTGGGCCTCTCCGGCCCCAGCGTCACCGACCGGATCAACCGGCTCGAGACCGCCGGCGTGATCACCGGCTACCGCGCGACGGTGGCCGCGGCCGAGCTCGGCCTGGGGGTCACGGCGCTCATCGGCATCTCCCTCTCGGACGCCGCCGACCACGAGGACGTGGCCCGGCGGCTGCGCGACCTCGCCGAGATCGAGGACTGCTGGTTCATCGCCGGTGACGACTCCTACATGCTGAAGGTGCGCGCCAGCGACGTGGACGGCCTGGAGAGGATCATCCGCAGGCTCTCGGGCACCAAGGGCGTCTCCCGGACCCGCACCACCATCGTGCTCTCCACGAAGTGGGAGAACCGGGTCGGGGATCTGCCCGAGGAGGGCTGAGAGTACGGTTGGTGGCGGTTGCAGGCAGGGCAGGACGCACAGAGGAGACGACCGGGATGGACGCTGGGCTCAAGCGCGAGCTGGAGGAGAAGGTCCGCTCCGGCGAGCGGCTGACGCGTGAGGACGGTATCGCCCTCTACGAGTCGGACGACCTGGCCTGGCTCGGCGGCCTCGCCCACGAGGTGCGCACGCGCAAGAACGGCGACGTCGTGCACTTCAACGTCAACCGCCACCTCAACATGACGAACGTGTGCACCGCGTCGTGCGCGTACTGCTCGTTCCAGCGCAAGCCGGGCGAGAAGGACGCGTACACGATGCGCATCGAGGAGGCCGTGCGCCTGGCCCAGGCCATGGAGAACGAGAACCTCACCGAGCTGCACATCGTCAACGGCCTGCATCCGAGCCTGCCGTGGCGCTACTACCCGCGCTCGCTCTCCGCGCTCAAGGAGGTCCTGCCGAACGTCTCGCTGAAGGCGTTCACGGCGACCGAGATCCACCACTTCGAGACGATCTCCGGGCTGTCGGCCTCCGAGATCCTCGACGAGCTGATCGAGGCGGGCCTGGAGTCGCTCACCGGCGGCGGCGCGGAGATCTTCGACTGGGAGATCCGCCAGCACATCGTCGACCACCGCACCCACTGGGAGGACTGGTCGCGCATCCACCGGCTCGCGCACGAGAAGGGTCTCAAGACCCCGGCGACGATGCTGTACGGGCACATCGAGGAGCCGCGCCACCGCGTGGACCACGTGCTGCGGCTGCGCGAGCTCCAGGACGAGACCGGGGGCTTCCAGGTCTTCATCCCGCTGCGGTACCAGCACGACTTCGTGGACATGAAGGACGGCAAGATCCGCAACACGCTCCAGGCGCGCACGACGATGGCGACCGGGGCCGAGGCGCTGAAGACCTTCGCGGTCTCGCGGCTGCTCTTCGACAACGTGCCGCACGTCAAGGTCTTCTGGGTGATGCACGGCGTGCAGACCGCCCAGCTCGCGCTGCAGCACGGCGCGGACGACATGGACGGCTCGGTCGTCGAGTACAAGATCACGCACGACGCGGACAACTACGGCACCCCGAACAAGCTGGGCCGCGAGGACCTGCTGGAGCTGATCCGGGAGGCCGGCTTCCGCCCGGTCGAGCGCAACACGCGCTACGAGATCATCCGCGAGTACCCGGGCCCGGACGCGGAGCTGCGCGAGACGCCGCAGGCGATGCGTCTCTGACTCCGCACTGATGCTCCGGGCAGGCCCCGGTCCCCTTCGGGGGGCCGGGGCTTTTCCGTTGCGTTCGACCCGGTCGTCGACGGCGCCCTGCGCGACGGCATCACCGAGCTGTGGACCGAGGTGTCCAACGCCGGCGGCGCGGTCGGCTTCGTGCCGCCCGTCACCGTGGACGACATCCGCCCCGAACTGGTCAAGCACCTCGCCGCGATGGCCGAGGGCCGCCACCGCCTCGTCGTCGGCCGGGGCGCCGGCCGCGACGACATCACGATGCTGCTGCCGCTGCGCTGACCCCGGCGGCCGTGCCCGTGGCGTCGGCGTGCTTCACTGGACGGGCACGTACCGACGTAGACGACGAGAGAGAAGGGGTCACCGTGTCCCTCAAGCCGAGCGCGACGATCCGCTACACCGCGATGCGCCTGGGCATCTTCGTCGGATGCCTCGTCGCCGTCGCCCTCCTGGTCCGCCTGGGCTGGGTGCCCTCCAGCATCGGCGACGCCAATTTCGCCTGGATCGTGCTGCTCTCCCTCGTGATCTCCGCGCCGCTCTCCTTCGTGCTGCTGCGCAAGCAGCGCGACGAGATGTCCGTGGCGATCTCCGGACGCGTCGCGGGTGCGAAGGACAAGCTCGCCGCCAACCGCAGCCAGGAGGACGCGGTCGACGACGCGTCCCGCGTGGCGCAGTAGAGGCCCCGAAGCGCCCAGTTGGCTTCATCACACACCGAACCGCCCCAGCAACGGGAATACCCCCCGTAACGCTGGGGCGTTCGGCGTTCTCGGGCCGGACCGCGGGGCTGTGGGGTGGCTTACGCGCCGCCTCGACCCAAAGAACTCCTTTGGGATTCCCAAAGCGGAAGTGTTAGCGTGTTCAACATGTTGACCGCAGCCGCTGCGCCCTTCGCGCACACGATGACCCCGGGCGTCCCGCTCGTGGCGCGCCTGCATGTCGACCTCTGCCGCCGCGTGTCCGCGGCCTGTTGCTGTCCGTCGAGCTGAATCGATACAGCAGCGGTCCCGCCCGCCCGGCTCCCTCCGGGTGCTGCCGCACCGCACCGCCACCCGCTGCAGATCCGCAGACCCATCCCGGAGAGTGCCCGTGTCCGCGTCACCGCAGGCCCCTGCCGTCAAGGCCAAGGCCTCGTTCAAGTTCCCCTTCTGGGCCCAGATCGTCACCGGTCTCGTGCTCGGCGTCCTGCTCGGCTGGCTCTCGCGCAGCCAGGACGTCAGCTGGCTGCGGACCACGCTGGAGCAGGTGGGTGACATATTCGTCCAGCTCCTGAAGCTGGCCGTCGCCCCGCTCGTCTTCTTCGCGATCCTGGTGTCGATCACCAACCTGCGGAAGGTGAACAACGCCGCGCGGCTCGCCTCCCGCACGCTGCTCTGGTTCATGATCACGTCGCTCATCGCGGTCGGCATCGGCCTCGCGATCGGCCTGCTCACCAACCCGGGCTCGGGCACCGGCCTCACCCCGCAGGACGGCAAGCTGCCCAAGCGCACCGGGTCCTGGCTGGACTTCCTGACCGGCATCGTGCCGAAGGACATCATCACGCCGTTCACCGAGCTGAACGTCCTGCAGATCGTCTTCCTGGCCGCCGTAGCCGGCATCGCCGCCCTCCAGCTCGGCGCCAAGGCGCAGCCCGTGCTGAACCTCGCCGAGGCCGTGCTGGAACTGCTCCAGAAGGCCCTGTGGTGGGTCATCCGTCTCGCCCCGCTCGGCACCGTCGGCCTCATCGGCACCGCGATCGCCACGTACGGCTGGGACCTCATCGGCAAGTACGCGACCTTCACCGCCGACGTGTACATCGGCTCGGCGCTCGTGATGTTCGGCGTCTACCCGCTGCTGCTGGCCACGGTCGCCAAGGTCAACCCGGTCCAGTTCTTCAAGGGCGCCTGGCCCGCGATCCAGCTGGCCTTCGTCTCCCGCTCGTCGGTCGGCACCATGCCGCTCACCCAGAAGGTCACCGAGCGCCTGGGCGTTCCGAAGGAGTACGCCTCCTTCGCCGTCCCGTTCGGCGCGACGACCAAGATGGACGGCTGCGCCGCGATCTACCCGGCGCTCGCCGCGATCTTCATCGCGCAGATCTTCGACGTGCAGCTGGGCATCACCGACTACCTGCTGATCGCCTTCGTCTCCGTGGTCGGCTCGGCCGCGACCGCCGGTCTGACCGGCGCCACCGTGATGCTGACCCTGACCCTCTCCACGCTGGGCCTGCCCCTGGAGGGCGTCGGCCTGCTGATGGCGATCGACCCGATCCTGGACATGATGCGCACCGCCACCAACGTGGCCGGGCAGGCGCTCGTCCCGGTAGTGGTCGCGGCCCGCGAGGGAATCCTGGACAAGGAGGCCTACGCCACCGCCTCGTCGTCCCCGCTGGACGAGCCGGCCCCGGCCGTCGCGGTGACGCCGGAGCCCGCGAAGGTCCCGGTCCCCGCCTGACCCGTTCCACACGCGCCGCAGCCCCCGCCCCCGTCCGGGCGGGGGCTGCGGTGTCACACCGGTTCGGGTCGGCCGTTGAGCCATGCCACGGCCTCGGCGTGGTCGGCGGCGACGCCGACCGGCGCCCAAGCCCCGGTATCCCCCTGCCGTTCGAGGAGCAGCCGCGGAGCGTCGGGGTGCAGGTGGGAAGCGCCGCCGCCGGCGAGGGGGACCGCGCGACGGGTGCCGGTGATCCAGTGGTCGGACTCCCGGCGCCGTTTCCGCCGAGCCGCCCACGCCTCAAGGGAATTGCGGCGCGGGGCCTCGGGGGTGTCGCTGCTGTCCACGGCTGCTCCCTACCGCCAGCGTGCCCCGGGCACCGGGTTGCCCGGGTCGTCCACCCATGGTGCAGCACCGCCGGCGCTGACCGTGAGTCCGAACCGGGTGAGGGACGGTCGTCCGGTGCCCTCCCACCAGTCGTAGGCGGCTTCCACGCCGTCCCACAGGCGCCGCGGGCCGTACTGGTGGACGATGCCCGGCCCGTCCTCGTCGGGCCACCGCACGTACGCCCATGACCGGTCGGTGAGGGAGTACCACCAGCCGGCGCGGGTGCCGTCGGTCTCTCGGTAGAGGGTGTGGGTGACGTCGGGGAGAACGAGGCCGATGGCGTGGGTGGCGTCGGAGTCGGCGAGTTGGCCGGACCGGACGGCGGTGCCGGTCGAGCCGGGCCAGTCGGTGACGTAGTCGGCGTGGGTCGGCCACGTGGTGCGCTGCGCCCGCGCCTTCATGAACTCGACCCCTGCGGTGAACGGGCCGGAGGCGGTGCCGTCGGTGTGGGCAGTGAGGCGGAGCAGCCCGTCACGGCTGCTGTAGTGGGTGCCGTACGGGGCGACGATCAGGCCGCCAGGACGTACCTGTTGCAGCCACGCGCCCGGGATGGTCCGCACCCCGAAGGTGCACAGGATGCGGTCGTACGAGGCGCCGGCCGGGTGCCCGGCCAGAGCATCGCCGGTGAGGACGTCGACGGCGAGGCCGAGGGGGACGAGGCGTTTTTGGGCGGCGGCGGTCACGGCCGGGTCCACGTCCATGCTGGTGACGGTGTTCGGGCCGCACCGGTGGGTGAGGAGTCCGGCGGTCTCGCCGGTGCCGGTGCCCGCGTCGAAGACGCGCATGCCCGCTTCCGCGCCGAGGGCGGCGAGCAGCCGGTAGACGACTGAGGGTTGAGAAGCGGAGGATGTCGGCACGGTGCCGGGGGCTTCGCCCTGGTGGTCGCCGTCGTCCCACTGCGTGACGATCGACAGGTCGGCGTCGGCGTACCCGTACCACGCGGCCGGGTCCTCGCGGCGGTCGATGGTGACGGTGCTGGCATCGGCGCCGTCGGGAACGAAGGGCCACATGCGGTCGGGCAGGAATGCGGCCCGGTCGACGGCGGCGAACCCGGGCGCCCAATCGGAGGAGAGGGCGCCACTGGACACGAGGCAGCGCCCCAGCTCGATTCGGCTGGGGCGCTCCTGGTGTGCGGTGGTGGTCACTTGCGGTGCGTCCCGCCGCCGGGCGGGGTGGACGTGTCGGGGTTCGGCGGCGGGGGCGGAGGCGCGGGCTGACCGGGCGGCGGCGAGGGGTTCGACGGCGGGGGCGGGCCGTGCTTGGCCATGACGGGTGTTCCCTTCGTGGTGATGCAGCGTCAGGTTCAGTGGCTGCGGGCGGGACGTAGTGGTGGTCCCGCGGCCCGGGGCCAGGGGTGGTGCGGTCTTCGGACTGGCATGCCCGGCCGGTGGCGGCGGACGGGTCGTCGTCGGGCCGCTCGCGGCCCCGGCGTCTGGTCGGGGTCAGGGTGCTGTCTGGCGGTCGGTGTCGTGGGTGCGGCTCACACGGGCCCCCTGACCGGCCTCGTCGGCGGGATCGAGCTGGTGCGAGTGGGCCGTCCAGTCGTCCCCGCCGCCCTCGGGGCGCAAATGGTAGACGTGGGTTCCGGTGTCCTGGGGGAGGGATACCACCACCCCCGTACGACCCGTGGTGGTGTCCGTGGCGAGGTCTCCGCGCTGGGGCAGCCAGTCGCCCGCCGCTGGTAACGCGGAGCAGGTCAAGGCCTGTTCGGTGGTCGATCGCTCAGGCATGAGCAGAAGGTAGGTGCTTCGCTACCGCCCAACATGAATCCGTGGAATACCTACAGGTCATCCAGTGAAAAGCGGGTCGTCATGCGGCGGAGCTTCTGTCGGGTGAGCTGCCGTTCCGCATAGACGAGTTGGCGAAGCGTGGCACGGGCGATGGGGTGGTTCCGTACGAGCTGCGGGGCCAGGTCCTCGGCGGTTTCCAGTTCGGTGAGGGCCTTGTCCCGGTTGCCATCCCACAGCCACGCGCGAGCCAGGTCCATGTGGTGGTGTCCCTGCCGGGACTTCGGGAGGACGGCGATATGCCCGGGGTCGGTACGCCGGTTCAGGCGCAGCGCCTCACGCTGGTTGCTCATCTCCAGGTTGACGTTGATCTCGTGGATCTGGACGTTCCCCATGGAGAAAGTGAGGCTGTGACGGTCAAAGGGCATTACGCCGACGTGGGCATCCACGCGTTCGGCAGCCTCGGTGGCGTGCCGGATGCGGGCAAGGGTCTCGTCCTTGTTCCCGGAGCGGGCGGCGGAGACGGCGGAGCGCAGTTGCAGCGAGCCCCATACGCGCAGGGCGAGCGGGTCGCCGCCGTCGTACTGGTCCTGGACGGTGGCGAGAGCTTTGTCGGCCAGGGCGAGGGCATCGGCGTAGTCGGCTGTGGCCCACATGTCCCACACCCGCATCCAGTCGGCGACGGCGGGCAGCAGCGGGTCACCGGACCGCTGCGCGGCCCACACGGCGCGCTCGCAGGCGAGTGCGACGAGCTCTGGCTGTCCAAGGGCGTGGGCTGCGGTGTGGGCGAACTTGCACGCCACCGCGTAGACGGCGAATGCCTCTTCCTGCTCATGGCCGTCGGCACGCTCTGCGAGTGCCCGGGACTCCCGCAACAGGTCAGGGATTTCGCGAAGAATTGCGGTGTTCGCGGCGGCGTCTCGTAGCCGGTGAAGGCGGCGCGTGTCCCGCCACAGGTCGTCGGCCGTTCGCGGCATGCCGTCGAACACGGGGGTGAGGTCGTAGCGGCGCAGCTCCCGCATGATCGACGCGGCAGCCGCGTGCCAGCCGGCATGGGACTCGGCGCCGCCGCCGTACGGTCGCTCGATCAGCACGTTCGGGTGGCAGTGCAGGGCGGCGGCAAGGGCGTTGATCAGGGCGGCCCGGTCCAGTTCGAGCCTGCCCTTCTCGACCTTCGACACCCACGCCTGTGTCTTGCCGACCGCAGCAGCGAGGTCGGCTTGTGTCATGCCGACCTTGAGCCGCTGCCGCCGGACGCGCTGGCCGATGGCCTCTTGCTCCTCAAGCTGGTGGGGCATCATGAACTCCGTCCTTGGCTCGACACCTTGGACGGTACTCGTGCGGGCTCTGCGTGTGTCGGGCCTCGTCGTCTCCGCTGGACGAGCCGGCCCCGGCCGTCGCGGTGACGCCGGAGCCCGCGAAGGTCCCGGTCCCCGCCTGACCCGTTCCACACGCGCCGCAGCCCCCGCCCCCGCCCGGGCGGGGGCTGCGGTGTGTCATGCGCCCGTATGCGCCACGAAGCCGGCCCAGGCGCGGGGCGCGAAGGCGAGGTGGGGCCGGCGGAGGTCCTTGGAGTCGCGGACGTGCACGGTGGCGGGGGTGCGGGCCACCTCGACGCAGTCGTTGCCGTCGCTGCTGTCGCTGTAGCTGCTCTTGAACCAGTGCAGGTCGGGGCGGCGGCTCATGACGCGTGCTCCACGAACTCGGCCCAGGCGTGCGAGGTAAAGGCGAGGTGGGGCTGCCGGAGGTCCTTGGAGTCGCGGACGTGGATCGTGGCCGGGGTGTTGGCCACCTCGACGCAGGAGTCGCCCTCGCTGCCGCTGCTGTAGCTGCTCTTGAACCAGTCGAGCTCGGGATTGTCGATCATGTCTCTCCCAGCAGTTCCTTGATGAAGGCCCTCGACTCCTGCGGCGTGAGTGCCTCAGCCCGGATGATGCCATAGCGCAGCTCAAGGACTCGGAGCTGCTTCGGGTCGGAGACCGGGCGCCCGTTGAACGCTCCTTCGGAGCGGCCCACGGTGTGCCGTCCCCGAACTTCAGGACCTCGATACCACCGTCCATACCGGCGTGTGCCTCTCGGCTGTTCGGCATGATCTGGAGGGACACGTGCCGCAACTGGCCCACCTCCAAGAGCCGTTTGAGCTGATTTCGCCACACCATTGTGCCTCCGACGGGGCGGCGCAGCGCCGATTCCTCGTGCACGAAGCTGATAGCCGGGGCGGGTGTCCGACTGAAGACGGACTGGCGGGCCACGCGCGCGGCCGTGTACCGCTCAACCTCGTCCTGCGAGTACGAGGGCTGCCGCATTTCGAAGAGGGCCCGCGCGTGGTCCGGCGTCTGCAGCAGTCCGTGTATGACGTGCGTGCTGTAAACGCCGATCTCCACGGCCTGGCGCTCAAGCCTCGCCAGGTCCCGCACCTTCTTCGGGTAGCGGACCTGCTCCATGTCCGCCTTCATCGAGGCGATCTTGCCGCCCGCCCGGAGTGCCTCGTCCGCCTTGTCCAGGTACTCGGGGCGGGGGATCCGCTTGCCCGCCTCGACCTTGCGGACGAGGTCCTCCCCGTACCCGATCGCCGTGCCGAACTCGGCGGCCCGCATGCCCGCCTCCTCCCGCCACGCCTTGAGCTGGCGGCCGAGCGCGGCCAGTACCGCAACCCCCTGCTCGTCCTCGGGATCGACGTCCCAGCCCGCGTCTTCCGTACCGTCACTGTCCACGCTCATGCGCGCCCACCTCCGCCGCACCGAATTCCTCAACGCCCTGTTCCCGAGGCCTGGTCAGGACAGCCGGGACAGCACCGGACAGGCTCCGGACAAAAGCCGGACGCGGGGGCGTTGCCGCTTCTCACGGTAGGCATCCACCGCCACGCTCAGTGACGTGAATACTGAAATCCGTGACTCTGAGAGCGAGTTCGTGGCTCGGCTCGCCGCCACGCCCTTCGGGGCCCGCCAGGCCCGTCGGCTCGCCGTCGAGAAGATCGACTCGTGGGGGCTGCCCTCCGAGGGGCCCGCGCTCATCGTGGCCGAGCTGGCCGCGAACGCCGTGACCCACGGCCGGGTGCCCGGGCGGGACTTCCGGATGGGGCTCGCCCTCGCCGACGGCGTGCTGCGGATCGAGGTGGTGGACACGCGCGGCGACCGGGTCCCGGGTATCCGGGACGCGGACGCGCGGGCGGAAGCCGGGCGGGGGCTGGTGCTGGTGGATGCGCTCGCGGACCGCTGGGGCGTGGACCGGGGGCTGCCGCCGTGCAAGTCGGTGTGGGCGGAGTTGGATGTGCGAGGGGGGTCGGGCGGACCGTGACGCGGGGGGCCGGGACCCGGTGCGGCCCGGCCCAACCTCTTTAAAAGAACCGGGTAAAACCAACCCAACCCCACCCCTCCGGCCCCCCGTCACCCGCATGGGTGAACTGTGCCAACTGGGCTGGATTTGGGACTGGTTGCCTGGCATATGCTCGCCCCACACAACACCAGACATGAGACGGCCCCCGGCGGGACTGGCATCCCGGACGAGGGCCTGACCACACAGGAAGCACTACCTTCCCAATGGCTCTTGAACAGCCTAGCGCGGCCTCGCCCGCCTCGTCCCGTCTTCGCGGCGGGACCGCCCGATCCGGTGTCGTTCACGTCAACGACGGGCACGCCGGTCACTACACCGTGGTCGGCAACCACCTGGCCCAGCACCGCTCGCTGTCGCTGGTGGCGATCGGGATCGCGGTCCACATCCAGTCGCTGCCGGACGGCGCCCCCGTCGGCATCAAGGTGCTCGCCGGCCGGTTCCCCGAGGGGGAGGTACGCGTCGCCGCCGCCCTGCGGGAGTTGGAGGCGTACGGGTACCTGAAGCGCAGCCGCGTCAAGCTCCCCAACGGGCAGTTCATCACCCGGACGGAGTCCTACGACCGGCCGGGGGCCGTGCCGCCGGAGCCGCCCGCCCCGCCACCGCCACCGCCCCCGCCGTCGGGTCGGGCGCCCGTACCGGTGCCGGTGGCGGTACCGAAACCCGTGCCCGTCCCTGCGCCCGCGCCCGTGCCGCCGCCAGCGGCAGCGCCCGTACCCCCGCCGCCCGCTCCCGTCGCCGAGGCCGCGCCATCGGCCAGCGCCCCCGCCCCCGCCCGGCAGGACGCGCGGGACCTGCTCGCGCGGCTGCGCTGCGACGACCCGCGGCTGCTGCTGGCCGCCCGCGACGTGGAGCGGCTCGCGCCCGGGCTCTCGCAGTGGCTGGACCGCGGCGCCGAACCCGATGCCGTACGCCGCATCCTGACGGCCGACCTCCCCGCCGACCTCCGTTACGCCCCGGGGCTGCTCGCCCACCGCCTCGCCGCGCAGCTCCCGCCCCACCTCCCCGCGCCGCCGCCCCCCGAGCGGATCGCCCGGCCGGACCCCTTCCAGACCTGCGACGGCTGCGAACGCGCTTTCCGCGCCCCCGCCCCGGGCCGCTGCCGGGACTGCCCGCCCGAACGGGCGGCTGCTGCGTAGGAGTTGCCGCGCGCAGGGCGGTAGCGTCCTACAGTGCACTGCATGCCGGTCGCGCACCCGCGCCGGCGGGCGAACGGGGTGGGGGTGCACGGATGGACGGGACGACGCTGGCAGGCCGCTACCGGCTCGGCGGGCGCATCGGCGCGGGCGGCATGGGCGAGGTCTGGCGCGGCCGCGACCTGGCACTGGCCCGGGACGTGGCGGTGAAGCTCATCGCGCAGCCCGGGGACGACAAACTCGCCCAGCGGCTGCGCGCCGAGGCCCGGGCGGCCGCGGCGCTGTCGGACCCGCACGTGGTGTCCGTACACGACGTCGGCGAGACCACCATCGACAGCCGGACGGTCGTCTACCTGGTCATGGAACTGGTCGACGGCCGACCGCTCGCCACCGGGGGCGGCCCGGCCGCCGTCGAGGACGTGGTGCGGTGGGCCGTCCAGATCTGCGAGGGGCTGGCGGCCGCCCACGGCGCGGGCGTCATCCACCGCGACATCAAGCCCGGCAACGTGCTGCTCACCCGGACGGGCCGCATCAAGATCTGTGACTTCGGGATCGCCCGGCAGAGCGGCTCACAGGGCCTGACCACGACCGGCTCGGTCACCGGAACACCCGCGTACATGTCCCCCGAGCAGGCGCGCGGCGAGGAGATCGACGCGCGCAGCGACCTGTACGGGCTGGGCTGCCTGCTCTACGAACTGCTCACCGGAGCGCCGCCGTTCACCGGGACCGGCTGGGAGATCCTCGCCCAGCACGCCAACAAGAACCCGGTGCCCGTGCGGCAGCGCCGGCCCGAGGTGCCCGTCGATCTCGACGCGCTGATCGGGCAGTTGCTGAGCAAGGAGGCCTTCCGGCGGCCCGTGGGCGCGGCCGAGGTCGCCGACCGCCTCCGTGACATCGAGCGGGTACTGGCAACGCCGTCGGTCCGGACGGCCCGACCGGCCAGGCCCGTTCCGCCCGCCGGGCCGGTGCCCACGACCTTGACCGCGCCCAGCCCGGAGCCCGTCCCGAAGCCCGATCCGGCCCCGGGTGCCCAGCCGCCGGCAAGAGTCCCCGTGGCGGAACGCAGGCCGGCACGAGGGGCGATCTTGCTCGGTTCCACGGCGATCGGGGTGGTGTTCGCCGGGGAGCTGGCCGGTTTCACCGCCCTGGCCGTCCCTGTTCCCGCGCTCGCGGGCGCCGCCGCCGGCGTCCTGTTCTTCGCCTGTGCGGCCGCCGAGGCCAAGAGCCCGCCCGGCAAGGAGTCGTTGTCGCAGTTCGCCATCGGGTTCTCGCTCGCGGCCGGCCTGGCGATGGCGATCACCATGGTGCTCACCGACGCCCTCCCGTGGTGGGGCGCCGTCCCCATCGGGTTGGTCGCGATGCCGGTCCTCATGTTCTGCGCCGCCGCGGCCCAGGCGTGGATCGAAGACGTGTCCCGGGCCAAGGAGGCTGCCTTCGTCGCGGGCAACGCGGCGCTGGCCGGCGGGGTGCTCACCGGCTGGCTGCTGCTCGCCGGCACGAGGGCCTCGATCTGGATGGCGGTCGGCTGCGGTGTCCTCGTCTGGCTCCTCGGCGGGATCCTGCTGGGCAAGCTCATGCCCCGCGGCCGTCCCGCGGCGCAGCCGGACACGGCCTAAGGCGGCGGCGGGGGCGCTGCGGAAGCCGCCTTCTTGGCGGCGGCCGCCACGTGCTTCATGTCGTCGGGGTCGCTGCGCTGGAGCGCGAAGATCTTCACCAGGGCGAGCAGGGTCGGCCCGAAGAAGGTGACGGCGAGCACCGGATGGTCGTGCGTGCCGAAGTACAGGGACGCGCCGAGCGTGGCCAGTGCCACCGTCAGGGCGGCGGAAATGCCCAGGACGTGCCTGCGGTGGGCCCGCTGCTGTTCGACGCGCTCGCTCTGGAGGCGCTCCAGCTCGGCCCGCTCGCGGGCGCGCTCGGCCTGCATCCGCAGCTCGTGTTCGCGCGCCAGCTGGGGGTCGAGTGCGGCCAGGGCGACCGTCAGGTGCTCGGCGGGCAACTGCGCCCACTGCGCGGCGATGTCGAGCGCGCTCGGCCGGTGGGCCGGCTCCGTGCCGAGTTCCTCAGCCATCGCTGGTGCCTCCGTCTCCCTGGGGCGTGGGGCCCGCCTCGGCGAGCCGGAGCGACTCGGGCGGCGGCCCGAGTGCGCGGAACAGTGTGTCGAGCCCGGTGGCCATGGCCTGCACGGCGGCGGGGGTGTCCGGGGAGCCGGCGACGGCCAGCAGGTCGGGGTGGGCCGGCGGCGGCGGTTCGGGCGAGGCGGCCTCAGGGGCCGGGGTCGTTCTGGCCGGGCGCTTCGGCGGCTCGTGCCGGCTCCGCTCGAAGTGGTCGCTCAGCACCTTGGCGTCGCTGCGCAGGTATCCCCAGACGGCCCGCAGGGCGGCGGCCAGACGCACGGCGAGGTCCAGCCCCCAACCGGCGAGCACCGCGACCTTGAACCAGAGGGCCCGCGGGTCCAGCGCGTCGGCCAGGGAGATCCGCCCGGTGCCCCGACTCTGGGCCCGTAGCCAGGTCGCCCCCCACACGTTGGCCGTGGCGGATGCGTAGACCGTCCCGAGCGGCAGCGCGAACCGGTAAAGGGACTGGTCGGGCCAGACGAAGGTGAGCAGGAAGGCCGCCGCGAGCGCCGGCGTCGAGAACAGACCCTGGAAGACCGGGCCGAGCAGGGCGTAACGTGCGGCCGTCCGGTCCCGGAACGAGGGGAAGCGGCGCCACTCGCCCGTGCGGTGGACGCGGATGAGGCTGGTGTACCAACGGACGCGCTGGCGCCGGAGAGCGGCCCAGAGCACCCGGTACGCCCAGAAAGAGGGGCCGGACCTGGTGTGGCGGGCCGGTTCGCCGTACAGCATCGCGTCGGTGGCCCCGAAGCTGGACAGCCGCAGCAGCAGCTCCGGTTCCTCGTCGAGGCAGTCCTCGTCCCAGCCGCCGAGCACCCGCAGCAGGTCGGTCCGGACGAAGTAGGCGGCGCTCGGCGTGAGCTGGATGCGCTTGGTGACCCGGACCGGACGGGTGCCGCGGACGCACACCAGGCCGTTCGTCAGCGAGTACAGCTCCGCGATGGAGGTGGCGTCCGGGATGTCGACGGCGACCCTGATGATGGCGGCCCCGGACACCCGGTAGGCGCCGTCGACCCGGTCCAGGAGACTCGCGCGCACCGGGTCCCCGCCCTCGATGACGCCGACCACCTCGCCGTTGCAGTGGGGGATCGCCGTGTTGAGCGAGCCGGCCCTGGTGCGTACCGAGTCGGGCGGCGACTCCACGACGCGCACCCTGTCCGGGAACGCAGTGGCCAGGTCCCTGCAGGCCGGTCCGCTCTCCGAGTCGTCGGTGCCCACCACCAGCACGATCTCGAAGTCGCGGCGGTCGGAGACGAGCAGCTCCGCGAGCATTTCGTGGATGCCCCGTTGGTAGCGCAGCGGAACGACCAGCGAGAAGTTCACCGGGACGGGCCTGCCGGGCGGGTGCGGCTCCGGAGCCGGCTCGGGGAGGTCGTACTGATACTGCGCCTTGACGAACCGCGGGTGCGGCAGCAGGAGTTGGATCAGGAGTACGGCGACGAGCGTGATCACGACGGAAATGTCCATGCGCCCCCCTCGGCCACCACTATGGCGCAGCGTCCCCCCGGCCCGGGGGAGATTCGGTGTGAAGGGGCCCCCGAGGGGTGTTCAGGGGGGTTACCCGTGCGTAGATTACCGGCGGTAACACCCCTTCGACCCGAGGAGCGTACGCCGTGGATGCCGAGCCGAAGCTGGTGGAGCCCGTCCGGACCGTGGTCGACGGCGTGGTGCGGGAGGTGGCCGTGCCCGCGCTCGCCGCGGTGCCCGCGAGCGGGTCGCTCGGCGACATTCCCTTCCAGAACGCCCGCGAGGCGCCCGGCGAGGCCGTGCTCGCCCGCAAGGAGCGCGACGGGAGCTGGCGCGACGTCACCGCCGCCGAGTTCGCGGCCGAGGTCCTCGCCGTCGCCAAGGGGCTGATCGCCGAAGGGCTGCGCGAGGGCGACCGGCTGGCGATCATGGCGCGGACCACCTACGAGTGGACGCTGCTGGACTTCGCCGGATGGGCCGCCGGGCTGGTCACCGTACCGATCTACCCCACCTCCTCCGCGCTCCAGGCGCGCTGGATCATCCACGACTCGGGCGCGGTCGCCTGCGCCGTGGAGGACACCGCCCAGGCCCGGATCATCAGCGCCGAGCGGGCCAACCTGCCCTGGCTGAGGCACCTGTGGGAGTTCGACACCGGCGCCGTGGCCCGGCTGGTCAAGGCCGGGGAGCACGTGCCCGACGCCGTCGTGCACGCGCGCAGGGCAGCCCGTACGCCGGACTGCGTGGCCACGCTCGTGTACACCTCCGGGACCACCGGCCAGCCCAAGGGGTGCGTGCTGACCCACGCCAACTTCTTCGCCGAGGTGGACAACGCGGTGGAACTGCTGCACCCCGTCTTCAAGTCGGTGAGCAAGGAGCCCGCCTCGACGCTGCTGTTCCTGCCGCTGTCGCACGTGTTCGGGCGGATGGTCGCCGTCGGCTGCCTGCGGGCCCGCGTCAAACTCGGGCACGCGCCGAGCATCAGTACGCAGGACCTGCTCGCGGACCTGGCGGGCTTCCGGCCGACGTTCCTGCTGGCCATCCCGTACGTCCTGGAGAAGGTCTACAACACCGCCCGGGCGACGGCCGAGAAGATGGGCCGCGCCTCCTCCTTCGACCGGGCCGCCCGGATCGCGCGGAGCTACGGCGAGGTGGTCGAGGGCAAGCGGCCCGGCCCCGGCCTGCGCGCGGCACGGGCGCTGTACGACCCGCTCGTGTACCGGCGGATCCGGGCGGCGCTCGGCGGCCGCGTCCGGTACGTCCTGAGCGGTGGATCCCCGCTGGGGCGGCGGCTCGCCGCCTTCTACACGGGCGTCGGCATCGAGGTCTTCGAGGGCTACGGGCTCACGGAGACGACCGCGGCATCGACCGTCACCCCGCCGCTGAAACCCCGGCTCGGCACCGTGGGCTGGCCGCTGCCGGGGACCGCCGTACGCATCGCCGACGACGGGGAGGTGCTGCTGCGCGGGGCGCACGTCTTCGCCGGCTACTGGAACAACCCGGTGCAGAGCGGCGGCGGCGCGGCCGGGGGCTGGCTGGCGACCGGTGACATCGGCGAGCTCGACGCCGACGGCTACCTCACCATCACCGGCCGCAAGAAGGACCTGATCATCACCTCCGGCGGCAAGAACGTCGCCCCCGCCCCGCTGGAGGACTGGCTGCGCGCCCACCCGCTGATCGGCCAGTGCATGGTGGTCGGCGACAACCGGCCCTACGTCACCGCGCTCCTCACCCTGGAGCCGGAGGGCCTCGCGCACTGGCGCCAGATGCACAAGAAGCAGGGCCTGCCCATGGCCGAACTGGTACGGGACGAGGAGCTGCGGGCCGACCTCCAGCGGGCCGTCGACGAGGCCAACCGGATGGTCTCGCGGGCCGAGTCGATCCGCCGCTTCACCGTCCTGCCGGGGGACTTCACGGAGGAGCGGGGCCAGCTGACCCCGTCCCTGAAGCTCAAGCGCGGCGCCATCGCCCGGGACCACGAGCGGGAGATCGAGGAGCTGTACCGCCGGGAGCGGTGAGCCGAGCGGGAGCCGAGCGACGAGCCGAGCGGGAGCCGAGCGACGAGCCCCGCGCGCGCGGGCGGACCCCGGCTGGGCAGGCGGGGGCGCGGGAGCCCGCTTATGGTGGGCTGACTGGTTCGGGGGGCCACCCGAGGAGGGTGCAGTGCACCGTTCCCGTACCCGGTCGGCCACCGCCACCGGCGCCGCGGCCTGCGTGCTCGTGGCCGCCGCGCTCGGTGCGACATCGGGCCCGGGTCCGGGCCCGGCCCCGAGCCCGATGCCGAGCCCGACCCCGCCGCGCGCCGCCGCCGACGACGGGCGGCGCATCCGCTGGGGCGACTGCGCCGAGCGGACCGTGCCCGACGGGATGCGGTGCGGGACCGTCAGCGTGCCGCTCGACCCCGGCGCCCCCGCCAAGGGCACCGTCAAGGTGGCCCTCGCCCGGATCCCGGCCACCGGCGGCGGCAAGCGCCTCGGCTCGCTGCTGCTGAACTTCGGCGGGCCCGGTGGCGCCGGGATATCCACCCTGGCCGCCGGTCCGGGCCTCTTCGCGGAGCTGAACAAGCGCTACGACCTCGTCGCCTTCGACCCCCGCGGGGTGGGCCTGAGCGAGCCCGTCAGCTGCGGAGGCTCCCAGGAGGTCGACGCGCTGGTCCCCGACGACGCCGCCTCGCAGCTCGCCGCCCTGCGCGCGGTGGTCAAGCGCTGCGAGCTGGCCTCGGGCCGGGTCCTCCCGTACATCGGTACCGTGAACGTCGCCCGGGACATGGACGTCATCCGCCGCGCCCTCGGCGACAAGAAGCTGAACTACCTCGGCTTCTCCTACGGCACCCGGCTCGGCGCGGTCTACGCGGCGCAGTTCCCGCACAGCACCGGCCGTATGGTCCTCGACGGCGTCGACACCCTCACCGAACCCCTGGCCGAGCAGGCGCTCGTCTCCGCGCTCGGCCAGCAGCGGGCGCTGGACAACTTCCTCGCCTGGTGCACCCGCCGCACGGGCTGCGTCTACGGCACGAACACCCGCAGCGCCAAGGCCGAGGTCAACGCCCTCGTGGAGCGGCTCGACAAGGAGCCGCTGATCGGCCAGGACGGCTCGTACTTCACCGGGCAGGACGCCGCCGGCGCCATCGGCACCGCCCTGTACTCGCAGGACATGTGGCCCGACCTCGCGGACGCGCTGGCGATGGCCGAGCGGGACGGCGACCCGGTGGGGCTGCTCCAGCTCGGCGGCCCGCACGACCCGCCGCAGCCGGACGACGACGGGCAGCCGAGCAAGGTGCCCGCGGACAACGGCGAAGCCGCGCTGGTGGCGGTGAACTGCGCCGACGACCCGGACCGGGGCGACGACAAGGCCGCCCCGGCGGCCGTGGCGCGGGAGATCGAGGCGCTGCAGCCGCAGTTCCGGGCGGCGTCCGAGATCTTCGGTCCGCGGCAGCTGATGACGGTGCTGTCCTGCTACGGGCGTCCCGCCGGCACCGACTTCATCCGCAGGATCGACCGCCCGGCCGGCGCCCCGCGGATGCTGCTCGTCGGCACCCGCGGGGACCCGGCGACCCCGTACGAATGGACGGAGGAGACGGCCAAGCGCCTCGGGTCGGCGGTGATCCTGGACTACAAGGGCGACGGCCACACCGGATACACGGCCTCGCCCTGCGTGCGCGCGTACGTCGACCGCTTCCTGGTCGACGGCCGGCTGCCGGCCGGGACGCGGTCCTGCCCCGCCGGGCAGTGAGCGCGCCGGCGGGGCGGAAACCCTTGTGTGAGGCTCAGCAGTTGGGGTGCGCGGGGCGGTCGGCGAAGCGGTCCGCGAGCCAACCACCGGCAGCCAGGGAGTGGGTGATCACGCCGCTGACGTGCTCACCGGCCCAGATGGTGTCGAACTCGACGTTCGCGCCCCCGGCACACCAGTCGGAGCGCAACTGGCGGCCGACGGCGTACGGGATGAGCTCGTCGCCGAGCGCGTGGTACTGGTACACCGGCGCGGCCGGGGCCGTGCGCCCGAGCCTGCTCTGGTTCAGGCGGGCCCGCCAGTCCGGCTGGGCCAGCGGGTCGCGCGTGGTCAGGTCGGAGATCCGCTTGAAGGAGCCGGCGATGGAGTCGATGGCGACGCAGTTGCCCTTCATGCCGTCGACCAGGGCCTTGCCGGCCGGGTTGAGGTAGGAGTCGAGCTTCAGCTCGGGGAAGGCCGCGTCATGTCCGGCGGCGGCCATGAAGATGAGACCGGAGCCGTAGGAGCCGTTGTTGAAGTCGGCCACCTTCAGCAGATCGGCCGGAACGCCGCCCGTCGCGGTGCCCTTGACCTGCAACTCCGGTGCGTACGAGCCCTGCAGCTCGGCCGCCCAGCTGCTGGCCTGGCCGCCCTGGGAGTAACCCATGATGCCGACCGGGGTGTTCGCCGACAGCCCGGCCTCCGGGAGGCGCTCGGCGGCGCGGGCCGCGTCGAGCACGGCGTGTCCGGCGGAGGGGCCGACGGTGTAGGTGTGCACGCCCGGGGTGCCGAGGCCCTCGTAGTCGGTGACGACCACGGCCCAGCCGCGCAGGGTGAGCTGCTGGATGAGGTTGGCCTCCATGGCGGTGCCGTACGGGAGGTTGTTGCTCGGCGCGCAGGAGTCGCCCATGCCGACGGTGCCGACGGCGTACGTGATGAGCGGGCGCGGGCCGGTGCGGCCGTCCTGCGGGACGATGACGGTGCCGGAGACCACGTTCGGGGCGCCGTCCACGGTGGTGGAGCGGTAGTGGATCTTCCAGGCCCTGGTGCCGGTGGGCTGGCCGGGCAGCGGGTGGAAGGCGGACGGGGCGGCGGCGACGACGTCGCCGGGGCGGCCGGCGGCGGTGGCGGTGGTGGTGGCGGTGGCACCGGCGTCGGCCGTGGCGTCGGTGTCGGCGTGGGCGGTGGCGGCGGGGATCCAGGCCGTGAGGGCCAGGGCGGCCACGGCGGCGAGGGCGGTGCTTCGGAAACGCATGGGCGGCTCTCCCAAGGGTCCGTGCGGGGGCAGGTGAGGAGAAGGTAGTGACCGACCGGTAAGAACGTCGCTGACCGCGCAGCTCACCTTTCCTGGCCCGGCGGGGCTCAGCCGCCCGAGGCGATGTGGTCCATGCGATAGGCGCCCGGGGTCGTGCCCGTCCAGCGGCGGAAGGCGCGGTGGAAGGCGGTGTCCTCCGAGAAGCCGAGGCGGGCGGCCAGTTCGGCGATCGGCTCCCCGCTCTCCGCGAGCCCCGCGATCGCCGCGTCCCGCCGGACGTGGTCCTTGAGCTGCTGGAAGGACGTGCCCTCCTGCCGCAGCCGGCGCCGCAGCGTCGCCGGGGACACCGCGAGACGCGCCGCGACCTCCCCCAGCTCGGGCAGCCGCGGCGAGGTGCGCAGCCGCTGCGTCAGGGTCCGGCGTACCTGCTCCGCGACCGTGGTCCCGTACTCCGGGCGCGACAGCAGGTCGAAGGGGGCCCGGCGCAGCATCGCGTCCAGCGCGGGCTCGTCCCGTACGAGCGGCGCGGTCAGCCAGTGCGCGTCGAAGGCGGCGCCCGTGCGGTCCTCCCCGAAGCGGACCGGGCAGTCGAAGAGGATCGTGTACTCGTCCTTGTGCGGCGGCGGGGGATAGGCGAAGGCCGCGTACGCGAGCGGAATGCGCCGCCCGACCAGCCAACTGCTCAGCCGGTGCCAGATCGCCACCACGCACTCGGCCAGGAACCGCTCCTCGTCCCGCGCGAAGTCGTTGCGCACGGTGAACCGGGCCTGGCCGCCCACCACTTCGAGCGTCAGCTCCGGACCGCCGGGGAAGAGCCCGTAGAAGGCGGCCGCGCGCCGTGTCGCCGCGCCGAGGTCGCGGCAGCCGAGCGAGGCGTAACACATCATCGCGAAGGTTCCGGGCCGGCTCGGCACGGACGACAACCCCAGGAACTCGTCCTGCGTGCTCCGGTACAGCGCCCGGAACAGGCGCGCGAACTGCGCGGGCGTGATCCGCGCCCGGTCATCGCCGAGCAGCAGCGGCGGAATCTGCGCCTCCTGCAGCAGCGGCACGGTGTCGATGCCACCGGCGCGCGCACCCGCGAGCACGGCGCGCACATGGTGCACGGTGATCGTCCGCCTCCCCATGGCTTCGACGGTAGCCGCAATGAGCGCTGGGGTCAGCGGGGGTGACGCTTCCGGTCATGCCGGATGCGGTGCGGCGGTGCCTAGCGTCGGGGGACGACCGTGCGGCCGTGGGTCGTACGACCGTGCGACCCGAGGGAGGCGTGGCCGATGGACGCTGTGCGACCGCAGACGCTGGCGGTGTTCACGGAGTGGACGGGCGAACGGTACGGGGAGGAGACGGCCCTGCGCTTCCGGGAGGGCGAGGGAGGGGGCGAGGGCTGGAGCACGCTCTCGTACGGGGAACTGCGCGCCCGCGTACGGGAGGCCGGGCGGGCGCTGCTCGGGCTGGGGGTCGCGGTGGGGGAGCGGGTCGCGGTGCTGGCCGAGACCCGCCCGGCCTGGACGTACACCCACTTCGGGGTCATGGCGGCGGGCGCGGTCCTGGTGCCGGTCTACCCGACGGCGGGGGACGAGGAGCTGGCCTGGGTCCTGTCGGACTCCGAGGCGGCGGTGGTCGTCTGCGACGACGCGGCGCAGGCGGCGCGGGTGGAGGCGCTGCGGGGCGAGCTGCCGAAGCTGCGGGAGGTGGTGGAGATGGACCGGCTGGGGAGCCTGGCGCGCGCCCCGGAGGCGGAACTGCTGGCCCGGGCCCGCTCGGTGGTGCCGTCGACCGACGCCTCGATCGTCTACACCTCCGGCACGACGGGCCTGCCGAAGGGCTGCCGGCTCACGCACGGCAACCTGGGGGCGATCCAGGACGCGACGCTCCCGCTGACAGCGGGCGGCCCGGGGGACTCCACGTACCTCTACCTCCCCCTGGCCCACCTGCTGGCGCAGCTGATCCAGTTCACGACGCTGCTGCAGGGCGGGGAGCTCTGCTACTTCGGCGGGCGGATCGAGGACGTCCTCGCGGAGCTGGCAGTGGCGCGGCCCACCCATCTGCCGTCGGTGCCGCGCCTGTTCGAGAAGCTCCACTCGGTGGTGCTGTCGCTGGCGGAGTCGGCCGAGGGCGGCCGGGAGCGCTTCGAGGAGGCGGTGCGCCTGGGGGTCCTGGCGGCAGAAGACCGCCTGCCGGCCGCCGACCGGGAGGCGTACGAGGCGGCGGAGCGGTCGCTGTACTCCCCCGTCCGGGCGGCCTTCGGGGGCCGCCTGAAGTGGGCGCTGACCGGCGGCGCCCCGATCGCCCCGGCGACGCTGGATTTCCTGCGGGCGTGCGGGATCTCGGTCTTCGAGGGCTACGGGATGACGGAGTCGGGCGGCGTCATCAGCCTCAACCACCCGGCCGGGGTCCGCCACGGCACGGTGGGACGCCCGATCGCGGGCTGCGAGGTCCGCATCGCGCAGGACGGGGAAGTCCTGGCCCGGGGGCCGATGATCTTCCCCGGCTACCACGCGAACGAGGCGGCGACGGCGCAGACCCTGGACCCCGAGGGCTGGCTCCACACGGGGGACCTGGGGGAGCTGGACGCCGACGGCTACCTGCGCATCACGGGCCGCAAGAAGGAGCTGATCATCACCTCGGCGGGCAAGAACATCACCCCCACCGAGGTCGAGTTCGCCATCCAGCGCTCCCGCTACGTCTCCCGCGCGGTGATGATCGGCGACAACCGCCCGCACCCGGTGGCCCTGATCACCCTGGACCCGCAGGAGGTGGCCGCCTGGGCGACCCGGGAGGGCCACACCCTCACCCCGGCCGAGGCGGCGACCCACCCGGCGCTCCGCGCCCTGATCGAGGAAGCGGTCGCCGCGGCCAACGCCACGGTCTCCCGCCCGGCCCGCATCCGCGCCTTCACCATCCTCCGGGAGGACTTCACGACCGAGTCGGGCACCCTGACCCCGACCCTGAAACTCCGCCGCACAGCGGTGACAACCCGCTACGCGGACGAGATCGCCGCGCTGTACGGGGGGTGAGGAGGGGCGGGACCGGGCTGTGCCGGGACGGGCTGTGCCGGGATCGGGCTCGGGCGGGGGCGTTGACGGGGTTTGGGGGTTTCCCGTCAGTCTCTTCGTCTCTCCGTGTCGGTCCGGCCTGTCAAGGGCGCTCCCTGCGGTCGCGTCGCTGCGCGATGGCCTTCGGCCACCCTTGACAGACCGGCCCGCCACGGAAACACGAAGACTGTCGGGAAACCCCCAAAAGGACGTGGCCGGGGACCGGACCGATCCGACCTCCTTCCCGTACCCCCTTGCGGGACGGAGGGAGGGCCGAGCGAAAGGCCACCACCCCCCCCAACCTGCCCCGAACGGTGGCTCGATGATCCTGCCGGGAGGCCAGGCGCATCAGACCGCCAGGCGCTCCACTTGCTCAGCGTCCGCAGGCCGTCCGTGGCCGGACATAAGCCGCCCACACTCCCGACACTCTCCTCACCGACCGCGACCGACGGCCGTCTGGTGCTGCTGTGACCTGTGGGCCGATCCGGAGGTGGGAGAGGGCCCAGGTGGAGTGTGAGGCCGGATCCATCAACCTCAGACTCCATCAGACTCCACCAGATGCCTATCAAGTGCCCATCAAGCCCCATTCAGCTCGCAGTCGCCGTCCGGTAGGAGCGTGTAGCGATCGTTGGCGGCTTATGTCCAGTCACAGACGGCCTGCAGCCGCTGAGCAAGTGGAGCGCCTGGCGGTCTGACGCGCCTGACCCCCCGACGCGGTCATCCAGCCACCGTTCGGGGCAGGTTGGGGCCGCCTTTCGCTCGACCCTCCCCCCCGTCCCGCAAAGGAGTCCGGGAAAGTGGGAAGTCGGCTCCCGGCCCGTCCTTTTGGGGGTTTCCCGACAGTCTTCGTGTTTCCGTGGCGGGTCGGTCTGTCAAGGGTGGCCGAAGGCCATCGCGCAGCGACGCGACCGCAGGGAGCGCCCTTGACAGGCCGGCTCGACACGGAGAGACGATGAGACTGACGGGAAACCCCCAAACCCCGTCAACGCCCCCGTCCCACATGAGTCCCGCCCCCCACAACCCCCGCCCCGACCCCCCACTCCCCACTCCCCACTCCCCACTCCCCACTCCCCACTCCCCCCCCCCGCCCCGTAGGCCACCACCCTGGTCGAGGCCGACCGAGATCTCCACGCCCGCTGTACCGGGGGGTGAGGGGAATGCGGTGAAACCAGGGGGGATTGGGGTGTTTCGGGCGGGGGGTTGGGGTTCGAGTTCGTTCGGGCTTCAGGGGTGGGCGAAGTCGAGACGAATGGTGTGTCATATCTCCGGGGGTCGCGGTGAGTCGCTTGCGAATACCTGATAGACAGGGAATATGAGCGGCCCGACCGACCGGCCGCTCGAGTTTGCGTTTGTACGCATGACGGCAGCCTTGGGGGGATCGCCGCACTGTGAAGCCTCTTCACCGTCACCTCGTCAACACCTCGCGCAAGGTCCTGTGCACGGCCGCGCTCGCGGCCAGCCTGACCACTGCCGCGGTCGTGACCAACACCTCGACCGCCGACGCCGGGGAGGCCGAGCCGACCCCGGACAGCCCGCAGGCCACCGACCGCGGTGACGCCCGGCTGGAACTGCCCGACCTGGTCGCGGACCCGCCGCTGCCGCCCGGTGCCACCACCCCCGAGGGTGCGGCCAGCGGTATTCCCGCGACCGCGCTCGACGCCTACCGCCGAGCCCAGATATCGGTGGCCGCCGCCCTTCCCGGCTGCAAGCTGCCCTGGCAACTGATCGCGGGCATAGGCAGGGTGGAATCCGTACACGCCTCCGGTTACGGGCTCAAGGCCGACGGGTACACCGAGAAGCCGATCCGCGGGCCGCGCCTGGACGGCAACGGCTTCGCCGAGATCCGGGACACCGACAAGGGCGAGTGGGACGCGGACGCGGTGTACGACCGCGCCGTCGGCCCGCTGCAGTTCATCCCCTCGACGTGGGTCACCTGGAAGGCCGACGGCAACGGCGACGGCAAGCGCGACCCGAACAACATCTACGACGCGGCGCTCGGCGCGGGCCTCTACCTCTGCTCGGGCCACCGGGACCTCTCGGACCCGGCGCAGCTCGACAAGGCGGTCCTGAGCTACAACAACTCCCGCGAGTACGTGAACACCGTGCTCGGGTACATGCGCCAGTACCAGGCCGGCGCGGCCCAGGTGCCGAACCCGCCCGCGGGCAACTACCCGACCCCGACGCCGCCGGGCACCCTGCCCACCCCGCAGCCGCCGGCGACCAGGCCTCCGGTCACCCCGCCCGTGACGCCCCCGGTGACGCCTCCGGTCACGCCGCCGAAGGAGCCGGACAAGCCGACGCCGCCGGCCGCGCACCTGGACAAGCTGGAGCTGCCCGGCGGCCCCGAGTTCACGGCCGAGGCCGAGTCCGCCTTCGCGCAGACCCCGAAGGCGAAGGTGCTGCTGAGCGACGGCAAGCCGGCGGTCGGCCAGACCGTCGTGTTCGCCGTCGAGGAGGACACCACCGGCGGCACCGTCTTCACGGCCGACGGCAAGGACTTCGCGGTGGTCGTCACCGACGCCCAGGGCGTCGCGGCGGTCCCCGCGCTGAAGGCGGGCTTCAAGGCGGGCGGCTTCACGCTGCGGGCCACGACGTACGACGCTTCGCGCCGGCTGACCGCGAAGCTCACCGGCGCCGTCACCGCGAAGCCGGTCCCGGCCGCGGACCTGCTGACCCGCACCGACGGCACGAAGCCGCTGGAGGTGGTGGCCGGCACGAGCTTCACAGGCGTGGAGTTCCTGGCGACGGCCAAGGACAAGCCGGTCCCGCTGGCGAAGGCCACCGCCGGACTGGTGCAGAAGAACGCGGCCGGGGAGTGGGTCCCGGTGGACCCGGCGACCGCGAAGGGCCCGTTCTTCACGGGCGAGGACGGCAAGAAGCTGACCACGCTGGAGCTGCCCCCGACGGGCGCCGACGGCAAGATCGCGCTGCCGGAGCTGTTCACCACGGACGTCGCTCCGGGCATGTACACGCTGCGCGTGAGCATCTCGGACAAGGTCTTCCTGCTGCTGGACCTCAAGGTCACCGCCAAGCTGGACACGACCCCGAAGCCCACCCCGACCTCCACCCCGACGCCGAGCGCGAGCGCGACGAAGGCAGCCCTCAAGTAGTCGACGAGGCAACGGCAGGGGCCCCCGCACCGTCACCACGGTGCGGGGGCCCCTGCCGTTGGGCCGCCCTGTCCCGGCCCGCCCCCCACCCCGGAGGGCAAAAGGCAGGAGCCCCGTCTCTCCGCTCGCACGGAGGAGACAGGGCTCCTTGGGTACTGCTTATCCAACCGCGATTAGGTTGGCCCAGGCGACTAGGCCGGGGTGACGTTCTCCGCCTGCGGGCCCTTCGGACCCTGCGTGACGTCGAAGTTCACCGTCTGGTTCTCTTCCAGGGAGCGGAAGCCAGCGGCGTTGATCGCGGAGTAGTGGACGAAGACATCCGGGCCGCCGCCGTCCTGGGCGATGAAGCCGAAGCCCTTTTCAGCGTTGAACCACTTCACGGTTCCGGTAGCCATGAGCCCTCCTATGGGCCAAAGGGTCGCCCTGCTCCAGAACCTGCTAAGAAGTCTGAAAACTACAAAAGCCTGCGGGTCACATGCTCCGCAGGCCTCGTACTGCAAGGGAAACCAAACTGCAACTTGCGTCGAGCCTAGCACGCACCCTGCGGGCGAGACCAGAGGGAAAGATCACGTCACTCGGACGTTTGAGACCCGGCAGAGGGCTGACGTGGATCCGGGGGCTAGTCTCGCGATGTGGACGTCTCTCACAGCCGGCCCCGCGTCGGCCACATTCAGTTCCTGAACTGCCTCCCTCTTTACTGGGGGCTGGCCAGAACCGGCACGCTGCTGGACCTGGAGCTGACCAAGGACACCCCCGAGAAGCTCAGCGAGCGGCTGGTCGCGGGGGAGCTCGACATCGCCCCGGTCACGCTCGTGGAGTTCCTCCGCAACGCGGACGATCTCGTCGCCTTCCCCGATCTCGCGGTCGGCTGCGACGGTCCCGTCATGTCGTGCGTGATCGTCTCCCAGGTCCCCCTGGATCAGCTCGACGGCGCCCGGGTGGCCCTCGGTTCGACCTCCCGTACGTCCGTACGCCTGGCCCAGCTGCTGCTCGCCGAGCAGTACGGGGTCCGGCCCGACTACTACACCTGCCCCCCTGACCTGGGGCTGATGATGCAGGAGGCCGACGCGGCGGTGCTGATCGGCGACGCCGCGCTGCGGGCCTCGCTGCACGACGCGCCCCGGCTCGGGCTCGCCGTGCACGACCTGGGGCTGATGTGGAAGGAGTGGACCGGACTGCCGTTCGTCTTCGCCGTCTGGGCCGCCCGCAAGGACTACCTCGCGCGCGAACCGCAGGTCGTGGAGAAGGTCCACGAGGCCTTCCTCGCCTCCCGTGACGTGTCCCTGGAGGAGGTCACCAAGGTCGCCGAGCAGGCCGCCCGCTGGGAGGCCTTCGACGCCGAACTGCTGGAGCGGTACTTCACCACGCTCGACTTCCGCTTCGGTCCCGATCAGCTGGCCGGCGTACGGGAATTCGCGCGGCGTACCGGTTCCACGACGGGATACCCGGCGGATGTGTCCGTAGAGCTCCTGAAGGCGCCCCGGTCGAGCCATTAACGCGGCTTATGCCCCGACACCGCGAGCGCGGCTTCTGATCGATTTCCGCATCCCGGAAATCGGAATGTTCCGTTTTCCCGGGAATTCGTTCCCTTTCGTATTAGGGGGCGCCCGCGCGGTGAATAGGGGCATTCCCCCCGCCGCGGGTGTTCGGGTGTCGCGCGTGCGGCCGGGGCCCCGCGGGGACACCATGGAGTCGGGGGCGACAGTCCCCGCCGGCCGCGATCGTTCTCATGCCAGGGGGCCATGGGAGAGCGAGCCATGTCCACTCACAAGGTCGGCAGTGACGTCACCGTCCTCGGAGACGCCCTCGAAGTGCCCGGCATCGGCTTCATCCCGGTGAACGCCTTCGTGCTGCACGCGCGGCAGCCCGTGGTCGTCGACACCGGTCTCGGGCTGCCCGACCGGAACTTCCTGGAGACCCTCGGCTCCGTCATCGACCCCGCCGACGTGCGGTGGATCTGGCTGACGCACCCCGACCGGGACCACACGGGCGGCCTGTTCGCCCTCCTGGAGGCGGCCCCCGAGGCGCGGCTGGTGACCACCTTCATCGCCGCCGGGATCATGTCCTGCGAGCACCCGCTGCCGATGGACCGGATCTTCCTGCTCAACCCCGGACAGTCCCTCGACGTCGGCGACCGTACGCTCGCCGCCTTCCGGCCGCCGCTCTTCGACAACCCCGCGACCGTCGGCTTCTACGACGACCGCTCGCGGGCCTGCTTCAGCTCCGACTGCTTCGGTGGGCCCATGCCGAGCGCGGAGGCTGCCGCCGACGGGGACGCCGCGGCGGTGGACGCCGAGGAACTGCGGGCCGCGCAGCTCCTGTGGGCCGCGGTGGACAGCCCCTGGGTGGCCCTCGCCGACCGCGACAAGTACCTCGCCACGGTCGCGCCGTTGCGGGAGATGGACCCGGAACTGGTCTTCTCCACCCACCTCCCGGCGGCCGCGGGGATCACCGCCCGGCTGATCGACACCGCGTGCCTGGCCCCGGGCCTCAGCCCCTTCGTCGGCCCGGACCAGCAGGCCCTGGAGCAGATGCTCGCCGGCTTCGAGCCCGCCGGGGCGGCCCCCGCCGGCCGCTGACCCGCCCCGCTGACCCGCCCGCCGGACGGCGCGAGGAGGTCCCTCAGCGGTCTCCGACGAGGGCGAACGCGAAGGCCAGGCGCCGGTCGACCCAGTCCGCCTTGACCGTGACCTTCTTGCTGCTCTCCGAGACCATCACGACCTTGTCGCCGGCCCGCCACTCCAGCGTGCGCGGCTTGGCCGGGGTGTCGCCGCCCTCCGCCCCCAGGCTGGTGACCGCGTTGAGGACTTCGGTGAGGCCCTTGTCGACCATGCGGTACGTGAAGGCCTTCGCGTCCCCGCTCGCCCACTCGTTGCGACCCACGACCGTGGGGTGGCCGGGCTGGTCGATGCGCCACGTGTGCCGGAACGGCCGGCTGCGGGGCGGGACGCGGCGCAGGGTGCCGATGAGCTGCCCCTGCCCGTCGTGGACGTCGTGGTGGCGTTCGCCGCCGACCTCCCGGCCGCCCCGGTCGACGAGGCAGAGCACGCGCAGGCAGTCGGCGTCCTCGTAGAGGGCGTAGTCCCCCTCCACGTGACCGACGTAGGCGCACGGCGCGAAGACCCGGTAGTCCTTGCCGTTCTTGGGCACGCGCACGGCGAGCGGACCGAAGGCGGCCTTCTTGCGCTTCGCGGTCACGGGGCGCTCGGTGTTGCCGACGACGAAGTCCCGTACGCGCTCCCAGCCGACGGGTACGACGGGCGGCTCCTCGACGGGCTCTTTCTTTCCGAACACCACGATGCCATGCCTCCAAGTGCCGCGATCGGCCCCGCAATTATGCGGGGCGCCGATGGCCGCGGGTCGCGGGTCGCGATGAGCAGGGCTCGCCGTGGCGTCCGGCTGCGTCTCGGCCAACGCCCGGCGGGTCCAAGCCGAGATCCGGCTCACCTACCAGCCGGTGCCGGGTCTGTACCACAGTGGACCCGTCACGGTACGAGGCGCAGTGGTGGCCGGCCGGGTCCGTGAGCCGGACGGCCCCGCCCCGAACCGCCTCGCCCCGCCGCCCCTCCACACAGGAAGCCGCCATGGCACGCAGAACCTCCCGTACGAGCGCCGCACCCCGACCACGGCGGACCTTCGGCGACTTCGCCGAGGCCTTCCTCGCCCCGGCGGTGTTCACCGCGGCGGCGGGCTGACGATGGCCCTCGCGTTCCTCGTCGCGGCGGGCGCGCTCTGGGGCGCCGGCTGGGGCCTGCTCGTACCGCGTGCCGTCTACCGGCTCGCCGTCGAACGGGACGACGCGTGGCGCAGCGGGTGCCCGGCCGGGCACCCGCTGACGGGACCGGCCCGGGGCTGGCTGGGCCGCCCGCTGTGCGCGCCCTGCGGCGGCGGGGCCGCCGGGGCCTACCGGCCCGCGCTGCTGCCCGTACTCCTGACCGCGTCGGCCTGCGGGGCGCTCGCCGCGGCCGTCGGGGGCCGCCCCGAGCTGTTCGTGTGGCTGGCCCTCGCGCCCTTCGGCGTCGTACTGGCCCTCGTCGACGCGGCCGTGTTCCGGCTGCCCGACGTGCTGACGCTGCCGCTCGCCGCGCTGACGGCGGCCGGCCTGGCCCTGGCCGCGCTGTCCCACGGGGCGGCGGGCTCCTGGCGGACGGCCCTGCTCGGCGCCCCGGCCCTCGGCGGCTGCTACCTGGTCCTCTTCCTGATCAGCCCCCGCGGGATGGGCTTCGGAGACGTCAAGCTGGCGCTCACCCTCGGCCAGGTCCTGGGCTGGTACGGCTGGCCCGTCCTCTTCCTCGGGACCTTCGCGGCCTTCCTCGCGGGAGCGGTCCACGGACTCGTCCTGATACTGCTGCGCCGTGCGGGCCGCAGCACCGCGATGCCCTTCGGCCCCTTCATGCTCGCCGGGGCGCTGACCGCGGTGGTGTACGGCGCTCTGGGCTGAAGGGCGATGTCCAGGGGTGTCCCGGAAGCCGTCGCCACGCTGGCGTAGGCTGGCTCGGTCCGGACCTCTTGACACACCGCCGAAAGGTGACGCACCGGTGACCGACCAGGCCGCTCTCCAGTCTGTCCTCGACCGCGCCGCCGCAGGGGGCCGGATCTCCAAGGAAGAGGCGCTCGACCTCTACCGCCACGCGCCGCTGCACGCCCTCGGCAAGGCCGCCGACGAGGCGCGCCGCCGCCGTTACGCGGGTACCGAGCACATCGCGACGTACATCATCGAGCGGAACATCAACTACACCAACGTGTGTGTGACGGCGTGCAAGTTCTGCGCCTTCTACGCGGCCCCGAAGGACACCAAGAAGGGCTGGTCCCGGGACCTCGACGACATCCTGCGCCGCTGCGCGGAGACCGTGGAGCTGGGCGGCACGCAGATCATGTTCCAGGGCGGGCACCACCCGGACTACGGCGTCGAGTACTACGAGCACCACTTCGGTGCCATCAAGAAGGCCTTCCCGCAGCTGGTCATCCACTCCCTCGGCGCGTCCGAGGTCGAGCACATGGCCCGCATCTCCGGCGTCTCGGCGGAGGAGGCCATCAAGCGGATCCACGCCGCCGGCCTCGACTCCTTCGCGGGCGCGGGCGCCGAACTGCTGCCGGAGCGGCCGCGCAAGGCGATCGCCCCGCTCAAGGAGTCCGGCGAGCGCTGGCTGGAGATCATGGAGATCGCCCACGCGCTGGGCGTGGAGTCCACCTCCACCATGCTGATGGGCACCGGCGAGACCAACGCCGAGCGCATCGAGCACATCGCGATGATCCGTGACACGCAGGACCGCACGGGCGGCTTCCGCGCGTTCATCCCGTACACGTACCAGCCCGAGAACAACCGCCTCAAGGGCCGGACGCAGGCGACGGTCTTCGAGTACCTGCGCATGATCGCGATCGCGCGGCTCTTCCTCGACAACATCGCCCACATCCAGGGCTCCTGGCTCACCGTCGGCAAGGAGGCGGGCCAGCTCTCCCTGCACTACGGCGCGGACGACCTCGGCTCGATCATGCTGGAGGAGAACGTCGTCTCCTCGGCCGGGGCCAGGCACCGCTCCAACCGCCAGGAGATCATCGACCTGATCCGCAAGGCGGGCCGCACCCCGGCGCAGCGCGCGACGACGTACGAGCACCTCGTCGTGCACGACGATCCGGCGAACGACCCGGTCGACGACCGCGTGGTCTCGCACATCTCCTCCACCGCCATCGAAGGCGGCACCGCACACCCCGAGCTGAAGCTCATCTCCACGAACTGACGCCTGCGAGCCCGCTGCCGATGCTGACGCTCCACACCGCCGAACTCCTCGTCCCCGGGCCGGGGTCCGTACCCCTGCCCGGCGCTGCCGTCCTCGTCGAGGGCGACCGGATCGCCCGCGTGGGCCCGTACGAGGAGCTGGGCGCGGCCTACCCGCACGCCCGGGCCCGCCGCTGGCCCGGGGTGCTCACCCCGGGGCTGCTGGTGCGCGGCGCCGACGCGCTGCTGGAGCGGACGTACTACCCCGACGACCCGTACGAGATCACCGAGCTCGGCGCCGAGCCCGTCACCGGGGCCGGGGCGCTGGCCGACCTCAAGATGACCGAGGCCCGCTGGGGCAACAGCGCCCGGCGCGGCACGCAGAAGCTGCTGGCGCGCGGGGTGGTGGCGGTGGCCGGCCGGTTCACCGTTCCGTCGGTGCGGACCGCGGTGGTGCGGTCCGGGCTGACGATCCTGCCGCCCGCGGGTGACGAAGGCGCGCCGTCCCTGAACCCGTTCGCCGGGCGGGAGCGGGCCGAGGAGGCCTTCCACGGGGTGCTGGAGCCCGGCGCCCCGGCCCGGTTCGCGGTCTTCGCCGTGGCGGGGCCGGACGAACTGCTGGTGCAGGGGCCGACCACCTGTGTGGCCACGGTCATCGGGGGACGGCTGCTGCACCGCCGCCGCTGAGCGCGAGCGCGGCGAGCAGGCAGGCCTGGAGGCGGCTGATCCCGCCCAGCTTGGTCCGTATGTTGTGCACGTGGAACTTGACCGTGCTGACGGACAGTTGCAGCTCGGCGGCCAGCTCCGCGTTCGAGGCGCCGGTGGCCAGGCACAGGAACACGGCCGACTCCTGCTCCGTCAGCTGGGCGTCCGGCGCTGCCGGGGCGTCGTACGAGGGGAACCACGCGGGGACGCTGAAGCTGACGACGCGCACGGTTCCCACTCCTCGCCCCCGGCGGGACCGGAGGCCCGGTCCCGTCCTGTCCTGTTCTAGGGGACGCGGGGACCGGACAGGTAGGTTCCGTTCCCGTCGAACGGCCAGGCGTTGGCCGTGCAGCCGAGCAGCCCCTTGATCTGCTGCATCATCGCGGGCGCCGGCTGGCCCGGGCCAGGGCAGGTCTCGTGCTCGTGGCCGAGCTCGTGCCCGACCTCGTGGTTGACGATCAGCGCCCGGTACTGCTCCACCGGGCCCGCGAACTGCGGCGATCCCTCCTGCCAGCGCTTGAGGTTGACCACCACCGTGTGGCCGGCGCGACAGTTGGTCTCGCCCTTCAGCTCCGGCGTGACCACCTCGCACAGCAGGTCGGTGGTCGTCGGCGTCGCGATCTTCACGGTGAAGTCCACCGGCTGGCCGGCCCCGGCGAGCTGGAAGCCGTACGCGGGGTCGTGGATCCAGCCGCGCGGATCCCCGAGGATCGCCTCCACGGCCCGGGCGGCGGTGTTCGCGTCGACCCCGCTGCCCTCCTCGACCTCCAGCCGCCAGCGGCGCACCGGGCCCTTGCCCTGGGGCAGGCCGGCGAGGGAGGAGGCGGCGAAGCCCCCGGGTGCGGGTGCGGGCGGCGGGGCACTGGCGGACGCGGAGGCCGACGGGGAGGGCGAGGGCGAGTGCTTGCCGGTGGCTGCCCGGGGCGCCTTCGAGGGCGTGGCCGAGGCGGAAGGCGCGGGCCGCTCCGCCGGGGCCGCCTGGTCGCCGGGGGCGCCCTGCGCGCGGCTGTCGGCGACGGTGGCGACCTCGTCGCCCGGGGCCATCGCGTACGCCGTCGCCGAGACGGCGACGAGCACGGCGGCCGAGCCGAGGAGGAGGGTGCGGCGCAGCCGCCTGCGGCGCTCGGCCGCGCGGCGGCCCGCGCGGGTGGCGACGGTGCGGCGGGGTCGACCGGTGGAATGGCCTGCCGGCATGCGTGAAGCCCTTTGCTCGTGGCGGCCGCCACGGAGGAGGGGCCGGTGGTGCGGCCCTCGCTCCGGCGGGTGACCGTCACCGGGCCGCGCGGGCCCAGTCAACCGGGGGGGCGCCACGTTCCGTAACTGTCCTCCGGGCCAGTTCCGCTCCTGGGGCTCCGCCCCGGGGGTGGGGGTGCGCCCGTACCTGAGAGGATGGGGTGGTACCAGCCGATCCGTACACCGAGGGGCCAAGCCAGTGACCCGCGCTTCCCTGGACAAGCAGCCGCACGAAGTCGCCTCCATGTTCGACGGCGTGGCCGCGAACTACGACCTCACCAACGACGTCCTCTCCCTCGGCCAGGCACGCCTCTGGCGCAAGGAGGTCGCCAAGGCGGTCGGCGCCCGCCCCGGGCACACCGTGCTCGACCTCGCCGCCGGCACCGCCACCTCCTCGCTGCCGTTCGCCGCGACCGGCGCGTACGTCGTCCCGTGCGACTTCTCCCTCGGGATGCTGCGCGAGGGCAAGAGGCGCAACCCCTGGCTGCCCCTCACCGCGGGCGACGCGACGAAGCTGCCGTTCAAGGACGGCGTCTTCGACACCGTCACCATCTCCTTCGGCCTGCGCAACGTCCAGGACACCGACGCCGCCCTGCGCGAGCTGTACCGGGTGACCAAGCCCGGCGGCCAGGTCGTCATCTGCGAGTTCTCGCAGCCCACCTGGGCGCCCTTCAGGACCGTGTACACCGAGTACCTGATGCGCGCCCTGCCGCCGGTGGCCCGCGCGGTGTCGTCCAACCCCGACGCGTACGTCTACCTCGCCGAGTCCATCCGCGAGTGGCCCGACCAGCCCGCGCTGGCCGCGCTGCTGCAGAAGGCCGGCTGGGGCAAGGTCGCCTGGCGCAACCTGAGCGGCGGCATCGTCGCGCTGCACCGCGGCACCAAGCGGTAGACCCGTCGTGGACTACCAGACGCTGCTGGAGCAGGTCGCGGAGGACATCGCCCCGCTGGTCGGCAGCGGGACGCCCGCCGAGTACATCCCGGCGCTCGCGTCCGTGGACCCGCGGCAGTTCGGGATGGCGGTCGTCGACCTCGACGGCAACGCCTTCGGGGTGGGGGACTGGCAGGTCCCCTTCTCCACCCAGTCCGTCACGAAGGTCTTCGCCCTGGCCCTCGCGCTCGCCGAGGGAGGCGACAGCCTGTGGGAGCGGGTGGGCCGGGAGCCCTCCGGCAACCCGTTCAACTCCCTCGTGCAGCTGGAGTACGAGAACGGCATCCCCCGCAATCCGTTCATCAACGCGGGCGCGCTCGTCGTCACCGACCGGCTCCAGACCCTGACCGGCGACGCGAGCAGCGAACTCCTGCGCTTCCTGCGGGAGGAGAGCGGCAATCCGGACATCGCCTTCGATGCCGAGGTGGCGGCCTCCGAGCACGAGCACGGTGACCGCAACGCCGCCGTCGCCCACTTCATGGCCAGCTACGGGAACATCGACAACCCCGTGCCGGCCCTGCTCGACCACTACTTCTGGCAGTGCTCCATCGAGATGAGCTGCGCCGACCTGGCCCGCGCCGCCCGCTTCCTGGCCCGGCACGGGCTGCGCGCGGACGGCTCGCGGCTGCTGACGCGCAGCGAGGCCAAGCAGATCAACGCGGTGATGCTGACCTGTGGGACGTACGACGCGGCAGGCGAGTTCGCCTACCGCGTCGGCCTGCCCGGCAAGAGCGGGGTCGGCGGCGGCATCGTCGCGGTCGTGCCCGGCCAGTGCACCCTGGCGGTGTGGAGCCCGGGCCTGGATCCCCAGGGCAACTCCGTCGCGGGTGTGGCGGCCCTCGACCGCTTCACGACCCTGACGGGCCTGAGCGTTTTCTGACGCGCGCCTCCGCTGGCGGGGCGGAGCCCACGAAGCGGGGGCGGCTCGCGCGGCGCCCCGTCAGCCCTGGCCGAGCTTCAGCTCGTAGCGGCGGCCGTGGCGCGTGCCGCCGGGCAGGAGGAAGCGTTCCGCCAGGGTCATGCCGAGCCGCTCGGCCACCGCGATCGAGCGCGCGTTCTCGTCGTTGATCATGGCGACGACGTGGGGGACACCGGCCTCCCGGACCCGCTCCAGCGTGGCCAGCGCGGCCGCGTACGCGTATCCCTTCCCCCACGCGGAGCGACCCAGCCGCCAGCCGATCTCGATCTCCCCGACCGGCCCCCACTCCTTCTCCGCGGGCCACGGCTGCGCGCCCGTGAAGCCGAGCACCGCTCCCTCCTCGTCGAGCAGGGTCCACAGGCAGACGCCGAGCTGTGCCTCGTGCATGCGCTGGCGCGCGGTGAGCTCCTCGTACGCGGACAGCTCGGCGGGGCCGCCGAGGAACGCCATCACGTCCGGGTCGTCGAATACGCGGTGCCAGGCGTGCGCGTCCTCGTCGGTGGGCACGCGAAGCCGTACGGCGGGCAGCGGCCGGGCCGGCGAGCTGAGCGGGCCGGGCGAGCTGAGCAGGCCGGGCGAGCTGGACGAGCTGGGCGAGGCGGTCATCGGGGGCAGCCCTTCGGTTCGCGATCTCTCTCGCTGCATAGACTGCACGTGTCCCGTGCCGTTGGGCACCCTTTATCGAGCCTTCGGGAGACCCCGCAGTGACCGAGCCCCTCTCCGAACACTCCGCGGACGTGATCGTCGTCGGGGCCGGGCCCGCCGGCTCGACCACCGCCCACTACCTCGCCAAGGCCGGACTCGACGTCCTGCTCCTGGAGAAGACGGCGTTCCCGCGCGAGAAGGTCTGCGGCGACGGACTGACCCCGCGCGCCACCAAACAGCTGGTGGCGATGGGCATCGACATCTCCGAAGAGGCGGGCTGGCTGCGCAACAAGGGCCTGCGGATCATCGGCGGCGGTCAGCGGCTCCAGCTGGACTGGCCGGAACTCGCCTCCTTCCCGGACTACGGACTGGTCCGCAAGCGCGACGACTTCGACGAGACCCTGGCCCGCCAGGCGCAGAAGGCCGGCGCCCGGCTGTACGAGCGCTGCAACGTCGGTGAGCCCGTCCGCGACCCGCGCACCGGCCACATCACCGGCGTGCAGGCCAAGGTCGGCGAGGAGAAGACCCCGGTCACCTTCCACGCCCCGCTCGTCGTCGCCGCCGACGGCAACTCCTCGCGGCTGTCCCTCGCCATGGGCCTGCACCGGCGCGAGGACCGCCCGATGGGCGTGGCCGTGCGGACGTACTTCACCTCGCCCCGGCACGACGACGACTACCTGGAGTCCTGGCTGGAACTGTGGGACCGGCGCGGTCCGCAGGACCGGTTGCTGCCCGGCTACGGCTGGATCTTCGGCATGGGCGACGGCACGTCCAACGTGGGCTTGGGCATCCTCAACTCCTCCGCCGCCTTCAAGGAGCTGGACTGGCGCGAGGTCCTCAAGGCCTGGTGCGCGTCCATGCCGGAGGACTGGGGCTACACCCCCGAGAACATGACGCAGCCGATCCGCGGCGCGGCCCTGCCGATGGCCTTCAACCGGCAGCCGCACTACACCAAGGGCCTGCTGCTGGTCGGCGACGCGGGCGGGCTCGTCAACCCGTTCAACGGCGAGGGCATCGCGTACGCCATGGAGTCGGGCCAGATCGCGGCCGACGTCATCGTGCAGGCCCACGCCCGCGCCACCCCGGCGCAGCGCGAACTGGTGCTGCACAGCTACCCGAAGGTGCTCAAGGAGACCTACGGCGGCTACTACACGCTGGGCCGCGCCTTCGTGAAGCTCATCGGCAACCCGAAGGTCATGAAGGTCGCCACGCAGCGCGGCCTGAGCCATCCGGTGCTGATGAAGTTCACGCTCAAGATGCTGGCCAACCTCACCGACCCGGCCGGCGGCGACGCGATGGACCGCATCATCAACGGCCTCTCGAAGGTGGCTCCAAAAGCGTGATCATTCAAGGCCGGGCCGCTTGGCAGGGACCGAGCGGCCCGGTCGCGGCGTTTGGCCGTCAGACTTCGACGATCTTCACCTTCGGCGAGCCGGGAAGCTCCCCGGCGGCCTTGCACAGCGCCGGGATGTGCGACTTGTCGGAAGTGACGAGGAGTACCGGGGGCGGGCAGAGCGCGGCCGTGGCCACCACGAGTGCGTCTACGAGGCATTCGTGCCCGTCAAGGCCCGAGGCGTCCAGCAGCTTCGCTGCGGCCTCTGTCACCGCGTCGTTGACCGGTTTCACGTCGAACCGGGAAAGCAGGAACCGGAGTCGCTTGGCGACCTCTCCGCTTCGGCGCACCTCCAAGGGCGTCAGTGCGGACAGCGCCACGCGTCGGCCGCTCTGCTGAGCGACCTCGATGCGGGCACGCATCCCCTCGTCGCCGTCGACGTGCAGCGAAAGCCCTTGGGCGTCCAGGACGAGCGTGCCCTCGCTCTTGGCCTTGATCTTGAGGCGCTTGCTCACCACTCCTGTTCCGCCTGCCGCCGCGCTTCGGCGGAGACGGGGCCGAACGCCTTGCGGTCAGCGGCCACGACCTCGCGGAGCTTCTGCGCGGCGAGCCATTCCTCCAAGGCTTCGGCCACGACGGAGGAGAACCCGTTCTTGCCGGTGCGCTCCTCGACTTCCTTGATCAACGACTGTGCGAGCGACACGGATCTCTTGCCGGCCCGCTCGGCGGCCTGGGGTGCCACGTGGCTGCTCATACCTAAAACGTAACACCGTCGGTAGGAAACTTCAGGCGGGCCGCGGCGGGGAGTTCTCCCGGTGCGGCCCGCTTATTCGTACGGTGCTTCGCCCGAGCGGTGCACGGACCGGATGCACCTGGACAGCAGCACCAGACCGCAGATCAGCAGCGCCGCCGAGGCGGTCCAGCCGAGGCCGAGGGTCACCGGGTGATTCGGCTTCTGCCACGGCCGGGCTGTGGTGAGCAGCCAGCCGCCCATCGCCAGGAGGCCCAGTCCGGCCGCGGCCGGGAGGGCGGTCGGATCTGCGCCGCTGCCGCCCTGGTCCTCGTACGGCTCGGTGATCATGGATCACCACCTCCTGGGGTGAATCGGGCGTGCGCGCCGCGGTCATCTTCGCAGGGGTTCGGCCGGATCGGTACGTCCCGGCCGCCGGTTGGGACGCGAAAGGGCCGGCACTCCGCCCCCGAGCGGGGGAGTGCCGGCCCTTTCGCGATGCTCAGGCGTCCCTGAAGGCATCCGTGAGGCTCTCAGGGCAGCGGAGGGCGCCCCGAGGCGCCCGGGCGGCTCAGAGGACGCGGACGGCGCCCGTGGGCTTGTCGTAGCTCAGGGGGCGCTCGACGATGCCCGTGCCGGAGTTCTGCGCGCCGACGAACTTGCCGCCGCCGACGTAGACGGCCACGTGGTACGCGCTGCCCTTGGAGCCCCAGTACAGGATGTCGCCCGGCTCCAGGGCGCTCAGCGACACCGAGGTGCCCGCGGAGGACTGCGCCTGGGACATGCGCGGCAGGCTGATGCCGGCCTGGCGGTACGCGGCCTGGACGAGCCCGGAGCAGTCGAACGAGGACGGGCCGGTGCCGCCCATGACGTACGCCTTGCCGACCTGCGCGCGGGCGAAGTTGACGATGGCGGCGGCGGAGCCGGTCGCCGGGGCGGCCACGGAGGCGCCGGAACCGTCGCTGGAGGTCGAGCCGGAGGAAGCCGACTTGGTCGACAGGGAGGCGCGGGCGGAGCTGCGGTTGGCGCGCTCGGCCTCGGCCTTGCGGTCCGCCTCCTCCTTCGCCTTCTGGTCGGCGTCGGCCTGCTGGGCGTCTTCCTTGGCCTTCTTGGCCTCGGCGGCGGCGCCCGTGCGAGCGGTCTCCTCCTGCGCGTGCAGTTCGCCTTCGAGGGCGGCGGCGCGGGTGTTCTCCGCGGCCTTGGTGACGGACGAGGAGACGTCGGCGGCCAGGTCCATGCTGAGGACCGGCATCTCGAGCGTCGTCTCGGTCACGGGTTCGGCGGACGGGGACGCGCTCGCCGTGCCGGCCATGGCCAGGGTGCTGAGGACGCCACCGGCAACTCCGGCGCGGACCGCGAGCTTCGAGGCGCTGCGGCGGGGCTTCCGGTGGCTGGGTATGTGAGCGGTGTGGGACATGAGTACAACCGCTATCAGGGGGTTGCGGTTCCCTTCAAGAAACGTGGTCTGCGCCACAGTTGTGCGCGAAGCGGGCTAACCGGGCGCGTCGAGAGCCTTATTGACGCCGTAACGGACCAATCGGACAGGCCTCCGCAAGCCTGTGATCATGGGGTTTCTGCAATAAGTCCGAATTGATCCTCGGCCTACCATCCCTCGCCACAGATGGCCAAGCCCCCTTTCGGCGGTGCGAATTCGGAGTGGCGCAGGTCACAGGAACGTCACGCTGTGCGGACGCTGTGGCCGGTTCGTGATCCCGCTGTGAAGTGGCCGGCGGATTCGGAGCCGGAGTTCGTGAACGGATGCACGCGTCCACCCCCGTACGCGGGCCATCCCCCGGCCGGGCGACGGCGATCGCTTTATCACCACGGCCGCCACGTCGCCAATTTGCCTGCACGGGACACGGTTTGATAGTGCGACACCTCTGCCACCTGCGGCGACGAGGTCGGATGTCACCTTTGGTGATCATGTGGATGCTTCGCGTACGAAGATCACCACTCATCGGACTTCATGATCGTTCGTCAGGTGGTGGAGATCACAAACTCGTTGTTGCAACCCGTGTCGCAGATCACAGAGGACCGGGCATAAGATGCGCACCAGTCCGGCTTGTGAACTGCCTCACATGCGCCGGCAGCGGTCCAACGGTCAAGGACGACTGGAAGGAGCGAGGAGCGTGAATGCGTACGCGCCCATCCTCGTGCTCGGCGCCCTCGGCGCAGGGTTTGCGATCTTCTCCGTGGTCATGGCCACGCTGATCGGCCCAAAACGGTACAACCGGGCAAAGCTTGAAGCCTACGAGTGCGGCATCGAACCCACTCCGATGCCGGCCGGCGGCGGCCGCTTCCCCATCAAGTACTACCTGACGGCGATGCTCTTCATCGTCTTCGACATCGAGATTGTCTTCCTCTACCCCTGGGCGGTCACGTTCGACTCGCTGGGGATCTTCGGGCTCGTCGAGATGCTCCTCTTCGTGCTCACCGTCTTCGTCGCCTACGCCTACGTCTGGCGCCGCGGCGGCCTGGAATGGGACTGAGGGGCTGAATTTTCCATGGGACTGGAAGAGAAGCTGCCGAGCGGCTTTCTGCTGACCACCGTCGAACAGGCCGCGGGCTGGGTGCGCAAGTCATCCGTCTTCCCCGCGACCTTCGGCCTGGCCTGCTGCGCCATCGAGATGATGACCACCGGAGCGGGCCGGTACGACCTGGCCCGCTTCGGCATGGAGGTCTTCCGCGGTTCCCCGCGCCAGGCTGATCTGATGATCGTGGCGGGCCGGGTCAGCCAGAAGATGGCGCCGGTGCTGCGGCAGGTGTACGACCAGATGCCCGCTCCCAAATGGGTCATTTCCATGGGGGTCTGCGCATCTTCGGGCGGAATGTTCAACAACTACGCGATCGTCCAGGGCGTCGACCACATCGTCCCGGTGGACATCTACCTGCCCGGCTGCCCGCCCCGCCCCGAGATGCTGATGGACGCGATTCTCAAGCTCCACCAGAAGATCCAGGGATCCAAGCTCGGCGTGAACCGGGAAGAGGCGGCCCGCGAGGCGGAGGAGGCGGCCCTCAAGGCGCTCCCCACCATTGAGATGAAGGGGCTCCTGCGGTGAGCGACGACCCGGCCGTGGAGAACGGCAACAACGTGCCCGCGCCCAGGGCCTCCGCCGGGCCCGAGGTGATCGGCGTCCGCAAGGGCATGTTCGGCGCCGACAACGGCGGCGACACCAGCGGCTACGGCGGCCTCGTGCGCACCGTGGCACTGCCCGGCGCGAGCGCCCGCCCGTACGGCTCGTACTTCGACGAGGTCGTCGACGAGCTCGAAGGGGCCCTGGAGGAGCAGGACCTGGTGCCCGCGAACGCCATCGAGAAGGTGGTCGTCGACCGCGGTGAGCTGACGCTCCACATCGCCCGCGAGCACCTCGTGCGGGTGGCCTCCACCCTGCGCGACGACCCGGCCCTGCGCTTCGAACTGTGCACCGGAGTCAGCGGGGTGCACTTCCCCGGTGACAAGGGCCGCGAGCTGCACGCCGTCTACCACCTGCGCTCGCTCACCCACGGCCGGATCGTGCGGCTGGAGGTGTCCGCCCCGGACAGCGACCCGCACGTCCCCTCGCTCGTGAAGGTCTACCCGACCAACGACTGGCACGAGCGCGAGACGTACGACTTCTTCGGCCTGATCTTCGACGGGCACCCGGCCCTCACCCGGATCATGATGCCGGACGACTGGCAGGGCTTCCCGCAGCGCAAGGACTACCCGCTCGGCGGCATCGCCATCGAGTACAAGGGCGCCCAGATCCCGGCTCCCGACCAGCGGAGGTCGTACAGCTGATGTCCACCTCACACCACGCCTCTGCGCGCGAGACCACCGAAGGCACGGTCTACACCGTCACGGGCGGCGACTGGGACGAGATCGTCCAGTCGGCGGCCCGCGCGGACGACGAGCGGATCGTCGTCAACATGGGTCCGCAGCACCCGTCCACCCACGGAGTGCTCCGCCTGATCCTGGAGATCGACGGCGAGACGGTCACCGAGGCCCGCTGCGGCATCGGCTACCTGCACACCGGAATCGAGAAGAACCTCGAATTCCGCAACTGGACGCAGGGCACCACCTTCGTCACGCGCATGGACTACCTGACGCCGTTCTTCAACGAGACGGCGTACTGCCTCGGCGTCGAGAAGCTGCTCGGCATCACCGACCAGATCCCGGACCGGGCCACCGTCCTGCGCGTCCTGCTGATGGAGCTCAACCGGCTCTCCTCCCACCTGGTGTGCATCGCCACCGGCGGCATGGAGCTGGGCGCGACCACGATCATGATCTACGGGTTCCGCGACCGCGAGCTGATCCTCGACGCCTTCGAGCTGATCACCGGCCTGCGCATGAACCACGCGTTCGTCCGCCCCGGCGGCCTCGCGCAGGACCTGCCCCCGGGCGCCGTGGACCAGCTGCGCGACCTGGTGAAGACCCTGAAGAAGAACCTGCCGGAGTACGACAAGCTCGCCACCGGCAACCCCATCTTCAAGGCCCGCATGCAGGACGTCGGCTATCTCGACCTCACCGGCTGCATGGCGCTGGGCGCCACCGGCCCCGTCCTGCGCTCCGCCGGACTGCCGCACGACCTGCGCAAGACGGACCCGTACTGCGGATACGAGACGTACGAGTTCGACGTGCCGACGACCGAGTCCTGCGACTCCTACGGGCGGTTCCTGATCCGTCTGGACGAGATGCGCCAGTCGCTGCGGATCATCGAGCAGTGCCTGGACCGGCTGCAGCCGGGTCCGGTCATGGTCGCCGACAAGAAGATCGCCTGGCCGGCGCAGCTCGCGATGGGCCCGGACGGGCTCGGCAACTCGCTCGACCACATCAGGCAGATCATGGGCACCTCCATGGAGTCCCTCATCCACCACTTCAAGCTGGTGACCGAGGGCTTCCGGGTGCCGGCCGGACAGGCGTACGCGGCGGTCGAGTCGCCCAGGGGCGAACTCGGCGTCCACGTCGTCTCCGACGGCGGCACCCGCCCCTACCGGGTCCACTTCCGCGACCCGTCCTTCACCAACCTGCAGGCCATGGCCGCGATGTGCGAGGGCGGCCAGGTCGCCGACGTCATCGTCGCCGTCGCCTCCATCGACCCCGTGATGGGAGGCGTCGACCGATGACAGACGTCCAACTGGGGATGCCGCAGCTGCCCGCCCCCGACTACCCGGCCGACGTACGAGCCCGGCTCGAAGCGGACGCGCAGGAAGTCATCGCCCGCTACCCCGACAGCCGCTCCGCGCTGCTGCCGCTGCTGCACCTGTGCCAGTCCGAGGAGGGCCACGTCTCGCGCACCGGCATCCGCTTCTGTGCCGAGGTGCTGGGCCTGACCACCGCCGAGGTCACGGCCGTGTCCACCTTCTACACGATGTACCGGCGGCGCCCCTCGGGCGATTACCAGGTCGGCGTCTGTACGAACACGCTGTGCGCGGTGATGGGCGGCGACGCCATCTTCGAGGAACTCAAGGAGCACCTCGGGGTCGGCAACAACGAGACCACCGCCGACGGCAAGGTCACCCTCGAACACATCGAGTGCAACGCGGCCTGCGACTACGCCCCCGTGGTGATGGTCAACTGGGAGTTCTTCGACAACCAGACCCCCGAGTCCGCCAAGGCGATGGTGGACGACCTGCTGGCCGGCCGCCCGGTCGAGCCGACCCGGGGCGCGCCGCTGTGCACGTACAAGGAGACCGCCCGGATCCTGGCGGGCTTCCCCGACGAGCGCGAGGGCGCGGTCGAGGCGAGCGGCGGCGCGGGCCCCGCTTCCCTGACCGGCCTGCGCATCGCGCGCGGCGAGTCCCCGCACGCCCCGATCGTGCACCCGCGCGGCGAGGCCACCACCGAGGGAGGGGAGTGATGACCGTGTCCTCCAAGGAAAGTCATGGGGGCACCTCCCAGCCGCAGGCCGGGGGAGGCACGAGCCCGGAGAAGCTCCTCGCGCCCGTGCTGTCGGCCTTCTGGGACGAGCCCGAGTCGTGGACGCTGGAGACCTACCGGCGCCACGAGGGGTACGAGGGCCTGCGCAAGGCACTCGCGATGACCCCGGACGACCTCATCGCGTACGTGAAGGACTCGGGCCTGCGCGGACGCGGCGGCGCGGGTTTCCCCACCGGAATGAAGTGGCAGTTCATCCCGCAGGGCGACGGGAAGCCGCACTACCTCGTCGTGAACGCGGACGAGTCGGAGCCGGGAACCTGCAAGGACATCCCCCTTCTCTTCGCCAACCCGCACTCCCTCATCGAGGGAATGATCATTGCCTGTTACGCGATCCGGTCGGAGCACGCCTTCATCTACCTGCGCGGCGAGGTCGTGCCGGTCCTGCGGCGCCTGCACGAGGCGGTGCGCGAGGCGTACGAGGCCGGCTACCTCGGGGAGAACATTCTCGGGAGCGGGCTGAAGCTCGACATCACGGTGCACGCGGGAGCGGGCGCGTACATCTGCGGCGAGGAGACGGCACTCCTCGACTCCCTCGAAGGCCGGCGCGGTCAGCCCCGGCTGCGTCCCCCCTTCCCTGCCGTCGAGGGGCTCTACGCGTGCCCCACTGTCGTCAACAACGTCGAGTCCATCGCCTCGGTTCCCGCGATCCTGAACAGGGGCAAGGACTGGTTCAAGTCGATGGGGACCGAGAAGTCCCCCGGCTTCACGCTGTATTCGCTCTCCGGGCACGTCGTCGGCCCCGGCCAGTACGAGGCCCCGCTCGGCATCACCCTGCGCCAGCTCCTCGACATGAGCGGCGGGATCAGGCCGGGCCACCGGCTGAAGTTCTGGACCCCGGGCGGCTCCTCCACCCCGATGTTCACGCAGGAGCACCTCGACGTCCCGCTCGACTACGAGGGCGTGGGCGCGGCCGGCTCGATGCTCGGCACCAAGGCCCTGCAGTGCTTCGACGAGACGACCTGCGTGGTGCGGGCGGTGACCCGCTGGACCGAGTTCTACGCCCACGAGTCCTGCGGCAAGTGCACGCCCTGCCGCGAAGGCACGTACTGGCTGGTCCAGTTGCTGCGCGACATCGAGGCCGGCAAGGGCGTGATGTCCGACCTCGACAAGCTGAACGACATCGCCGACAACATCAACGGCAAGTCCTTCTGCGCGCTCGGCGACGGCGCCGCCAGCCCGATCTTCTCCTCGCTCAAGTACTTCCGCGAGGAGTACGAGCAGCACATCACGGGCAAGGGCTGCCCCTTCGACCCCAGGAAGTCGACCCTCTGGGCTGACGGTCCCGAGAAGAACTCCGAGGTGAACGCATGACCGTCACCACGAACGCTGCGGCCGGTGGCGGCGAGGCCGCCGTACCGCCGCAGAACACGGTGTCGCTGACCATCGACGGCGTGGAGCTGTCGGTGCCCAAGGGCACCCTGGTGATCCGGGCCGCCGAGCAGATCGGCATCGAGATCCCCCGGTTCTGCGACCACCCCCTCCTCGACCCGGTCGGCGCCTGCCGCCAGTGCATCGTCGAGGTCGAGGGCCAGCGCAAGCCGATGGCCTCCTGCACCATCACCTGCACGGACGGCATGGTCGTCAAGACGCAGCTGACCTCCGAGGTCGCCGAGAAGTCCCAGCGCGGTGTGATGGAGCTGCTGCTCATCAACCACCCGCTGGACTGCCCGGTCTGCGACAAGGGCGGCGAGTGCCCCCTGCAGAACCAGGCGATGACGCACGGCAACGCGGAGTCCCGTTTCGAGGGGCGCAAGCGCACGTACGAGAAGCCGGTGCCGATCTCCGCCCAGGTGCTGCTGGACCGCGAGCGGTGCGTGCTGTGCGCGCGCTGCACGCGCTTCTCCAACCAGGTGGCCGGCGACCCGATGATCGAACTCCTGGAGCGCGGCTCGCTCCAGCAGGTCGGCATCGGCGAGGGCGACCCGTTCGAGTCGTACTTCTCCGGCAACACCATCCAGATCTGCCCGGTCGGCGCGCTCACCTCGGCCGCCTACCGGTTCCGCTCCCGCCCGTTCGACCTCGTCTCCTCCCCGAGCGTGTGCGAGCACTGCGCGGGCGGCTGCGCGACCCGTACCGACCACCGCCGCGGCAAGGTGCTGCGCCGGCTGGCCGCGGAGGACCCCGAGGTCAACGAGGAGTGGATCTGCGACAAGGGCCGCTTCGGGTTCCGCTACGCGCAGCGCCCCGACCGGCTCACCACCCCGCTGGTGCGCGGCGCCGACGGGGTCCTCGCCCCGGCGAGCTGGCCCGAGGCCCTGGAGGCGGCGGCGAACGGCCTCGCCGCCGCGCGCGGCCGGGCCGGTGTGCTGACCGGCGGCCGGCTCACCGTCGAGGACGCCTACGCGTACGCCAAGTTCGCCCGCGTGGTGCTCGACACCAACGACATCGACTTCCGGGCGCGTGTGCACAGCGCGGAGGAGGCCGAGTTCCTGGCCGCCACCGTGGCCGGCACCGGCAAGGACCTCGACGGGGACGGGGTGACGTACTCCTCGCTGGAGGCGGCGCCCGCGGTGCTGCTCGTCGGCATCGAGTCCGAGGAGGAGGCCCCCGGGGTCTTCCTGCGGCTGCGCAAGGCCCACCGCAAGCACAAGCAGCGGACCTTCGCCCTCGCCCCCTTCGCCACCCGCGGCCTCGAGAAGGCGGGCGGCATCCTGCTGGCCGCCGCCCCCGGCACCGAGCCCGAGTGGCTGGCCGCGCTGGCCTCCCGCTCCGGTCTGGAGCAGGGAGGCCAGGCGGCCGCCGACGCGCTGCGCGAGAAGGGCGCCGTCATCGTGGTCGGGGAGCGCCTCGCGGGTGTGCCCGGCGCGCTGACCGCCGCCGTACGGGCGGCCGCAGCGACCGGCGCCCGCCTGGTGTGGATCCCGCGCCGGGCCGGTGAGCGGGCCGCCGTCGAGGCGGGCGCGCTGCCGTCCCTGCTGCCGGGCGGCCGTCCGGCCACCGACCCGCGGGCCCGTGACGAGGTCGCCACCGCGTGGGGCCTGGACGAACTCCCGCACCGCTACGGGCGCGACACCGGCCAGATCGTCGGGGCCGCGGCGGGCGGGGAGCTCTCCGCCCTGCTGGTCGCGGGCGTCGAGGTGACGGACCTGCCCGACCCGGTCCGCGCGCGGGTCGCCCTCCAGGAGGCCTTCGTGGTCTCGCTGGAGCTGCGGCCCAGCGAGGTCACCGACCACGCGGACGTGGTGTTCCCCGTCGCGGCGGTCGCCGAGAAGTCGGGCGCGTTCGTCAACTGGGAGGGCAGGGTCCGGCCGTTCGAGGCCGCGCTGAAGCCCGAGCAGATGACCCGCCGGCTGGCCCCCGCCGACTCGCGGGTGCTGCACATGCTGGCCGACGCGGCCGACCGCCCGATCGCGCTGCCCGACGTACACGCCGTACGCCGGGAGCTGGAGCGGCTCGGTCCGTGGGGCGGGGAACTCGCCTCCGAGCACTCCACCGACCCGGTGGCGCTGCCGCGGCCGGGGGCGGGCGAGGCGGTCCTCGCGGGCCACCGGCTGCTGCTCGACCTGGGCCGGCTGCAGGACGGCGACGACGCCCTGGCCGGCACCCGGCACGAGGCGAGCGCCCGGCTGTCGGCCGCGACGGCCGCGGAGACCGGCGTGAAGAACGGCGACGTCCTCGCGGTGACCGGCCCGGCCGGCTCCGTGGAACTGCCGCTGCGGATCACCGAGATGCCCGACCGGGTGGTCTGGCTCCCGCTGAACTCCACCGGCTCCGGCGTCATCGCCGACACCGGGGCCCTGCCGGGCGGCCTCGTCCGGATCGGGCCGGCCACCCCGGCCGACGCCGGTGACACCACTGCGGAGGTGGACGCGTGAACGCAAGCCCCGGTGACTTCGTACAGCTTGCCGCCGAGGACCTTTCCCTCTTCGGCCGGGACGTCTGGTGGCTCGTCGTCGTCAAGGCGGTGTTCTGCTTCGCCTTCCTGATGGTGACCGTGCTGTTCTCCATCGTGTGGGAGCGCAAGGTCGTCGCCTGGATGCAGCTGCGCATCGGCCCCAACCGGCACGGCCCCTGGGGCATGCTCCAGTCGCTCGCCGACGGCGTGAAGCTCATGCTGAAGGAAGACCTCATCGTCAAGCGGGCCGACAAGGTCGTCTACGTCCTGGCCCCGATCATCGCGGCGATCCCGGCGTTCATGGCCATCGCGGTGATCCCCTTCGGCCCCTCGGGCAACGAGGTGTCGATCTTCGGGCAGCGCACCACGATGCAGCTGACCGACCTGCCGATCGCGATGCTCTACATCCTCGCGGTGGCCTCGGTCGGCATCTACGGCATCGTGCTCGCCGGCTGGTCCTCCGGCTCGACCTACCCGCTGCTCGGCGGCCTGCGCTCCTGCGCGCAGATGATCTCGTACGAGATCGCGATGGGCGCGGCCTTCGCCTCGGTCTTCCTCTACTCCGGGTCGATGTCGACCTCGGCGATCGTGGAGGCCCAGGCGGACCGCTGGTACATCGTCCTGCTGCCGGTCTCCTTCATCATCTACGTGATCACGATGGTCGGCGAGACGAACCGCGCCCCCTTCGACATGCCGGAGTCCGAAGGCGACCTGGTCGGCGGCTTCAACACCGAGTACTCCTCCATCAAGTTCGCGCTGTTCATGCTGGCCGAGTACGTCAACATGGTCACCGTCTCGGCGGTCTCGGTCACCCTCTTCCTCGGCGGCTGGCGGGCGCCGGCGCCGATCTCCACGTACTGGGAGGGCGCCAACCACGGCTGGTGGCCGATGCTCTGGTTCGTCCTCAAGGTCCAGCTGCTGCTGTTCTTCTTCATCTGGCTGCGCGGCACGCTGCCGCGCGTGCGCTACGACCAGCTGATGAAGCTCGGCTGGAAGGTGCTGATCCCGGTCTCCGTGGTCTGGCTGATGCTGGTCGCCACCGTCCGCGCGCTGCGCAACGAGAACTACGACTTCCAGGAGATCGTGCTCTACGTCGGCGGCGGCGTCATCGCGATCCTGCTGCTGTCCTTCGTCGCGGACCTCTTCCGCGACAAGAAGGAGAAGGCGGCCTCGCAGGAGGCCGAACAGGCGGCGGCCGACGTGCCGTTCGACCCGCTGGCGGGCGGGTTCCCCGTACCGCCCAAGCCCGGCCAGCACCTGGCACCCGTACCGCGTCGACGGTCCCGCTCCGAGCGGGAGCTGATTGTCAGTGGCGGCGTGAACACTGAGAGTGACCGAGAGGAGGGTGGTGAGAATGTCTGACGCCGACAAGAGCGAGAAGTGGCAGAACCCGGTGGCAGGCTTCGGCGTGACCTTCAAGGCCATGTTCAAGAAGCGCCTCACCGAGCAGTACCCGGAGCAGCACAAGACCACCGCTCCGCGCTTCCACGGACGCCACCAGCTCAACCGCCACCCGGACGGTCTGGAGAAGTGCATCGGGTGCGAGCTGTGCGCCTGGGCCTGTCCCGCCGACGCGATCTACGTGGAGGGCGCGGACAACACCGAGGAGGAGCGCTACTCCCCGGGTGAGCGGTACGGGCGGGTCTACCAGATCAACTACGCCCGCTGCATCCTGTGCGGGCTGTGCGTGGAGGCGTGCCCGACGCGGGCGCTGACCATGACGAACGAGTTCGAACTGGCCGACTCCAGCCGCGAATCGCTCATCTACACCAAGGAGCAGCTGCTGGCCGGTCTGACCGAGGGCATGGTCGAGGCACCGCATTCGATCTTCCCCGGTACGCAGGACACGGACTACTACCGCGGGCTGGTGACCGGGGCCGCCCCGGGCACGGTCCGGCAGGTCGCCGTCTCCAAGGGCGAGAGCGCCCCCGTCGCGCAAGACGCCGCCGAGGAGGTGGGGGCATGAGCGCCATCGCCGCCGCCGGCGCCTCGGTGACCTCCTCGGGTGAGGCGGTGCAGTTCTGGATCCTGGGCACCGTCGCCGTCATCGGCGCACTGTCCACGATCCTGATGAAGAAGGCCGTGCACAGCGCCCTGAGCCTGGCCGGGACGATGATCATCCTGGCGGTCTTCTACCTCGCCAACGGGGCGTACTTCCTGGGCATCGTCCAGGTCGTCGTCTACACCGGCGCGATCATGATGCTTTTCCTCTTCGTGGTCATGCTCGTCGGCGTCACCGCCGCGGACTCGCTGCAGGAGACGATCAAGGGGCAGCGCTGGCTGGCCGCCCTGTGCGGGATCGGCTTCGGCATCCTGCTGATCGCCGGCCTCGCCAACGCCAAGCTCACCCACTTCAACGGGCTCGGCCGGATCAATTCCGGCGGGCACGTCGAGGGCCTGGCCACGCTGATCTTCACCAAGTACGTGTTCGCCTTCGAGATCACCGGCGCCCTGCTGATCACGGCGGCCGTCGGCGCGATGGTGCTCACGCACCGCGAGCGCACCGAGCGGGCCGCCACCCAGCGCGAGCTCGCCGAGCGCCGCGTACGCGAGGGCGTACAGCTCCCGCCGCTGCCCGCGCCCGGCGTCTACGCCCGGCACAACGCGGTGGACGTCGCCGGCCTGCTGCCGGACGGCACCCCGTCCGAGCTGACCGTGAACAAGACGCTGCGCGCCCGCGGTCAGATCCGCGACGTGTCGAGCGAGGCGCTGGACAACCTGAAGGCGCTGGAGCAGGCCTCGTCCGAGCGGCTCGGCCGAGAGGAGGCCTCGAAGTGAACCCGGTCAACTACCTGTACCTGTCCGCGCTGCTGTTCACCATCGGAGCGGCCGGAGTCCTGATCCGGAAGAACGCGATCGTGCTGTTCATGTGCGTCGAGCTGATGCTCAATGCCTGCAACCTCGCCTTCGTCACCTTCTCCCGGATGCACGGCAACCTCGACGGCCAGATCATCGCGTTCTTCACGATGGTCGTCGCCGCCGCCGAGGTCGTGGTGGGTCTCGCGATCATCGTGTCGCTGTTCCGTACCCGCCACTCGGCCTCGGTCGACGACGCCAGCCTGATGAAGCTGTAAGGGGTCGCTGTGGAGAACTTGATTGCGCTGCTGGTAGCGGCGCCCCTGCTCGGAGCGGCGGTGCTGCTGTGCGGCGGCCGGCGACTCGACAAGGCCGGCCACTGGATCGGCACCCTGCTCGCCGCCGTGTCCTTCGGGATCGGCGTGGCCCTGTTCGCCGACATGCTGGGGCGCGGCGCCGAGGACCGCACGCTGTACCAGCGCCTGTACACCTGGATCCCCGTCGAGGGCTTCCAGGCCGACATGGCCTTCCAGCTGGACCAGCTGTCGATGACCTTCGTCCTGCTGATCTCCGGGGTGGGCACGCTCATCCACGTGTACTCGATCGGGTACATGGAGCACGACGAGCGCCGCCGCCGCTTCTTCGGCTACCTCAACCTGTTCGTCGCGGCGATGCTGCTGCTCGTCATCGCCGACAACTACCTGCTGCTGTACGTCGGGTGGGAGGGCGTGGGCCTCGCCTCGTACCTGCTCATCGGCTTCTGGCAGCACAAGCCCAGCGCGGCCACCGCCGCCAAGAAGGCCTTCCTGGTCAACCGGGTCGGCGACATGGGCCTGTCGATCGCGATCATGCTGATGTTCACCACCTACGGCACCTTCGCCTTCGGTCCGGTGCTCGGCTCGGCGGACGCCACCTCCGAGGGCAAGCTGACGGCCATCGGCCTGATGCTGCTGCTGGCCGCCTGCGGCAAGTCGGCCCAGGTGCCGCTGCAGTCCTGGCTCGGCGACGCGATGGAGGGCCCGACCCCGGTCTCGGCCCTGATCCACGCGGCGACCATGGTCACCGCCGGCGTGTACCTCATCACCCGCTCCGGGGCGATCTTCAACGGGGCGCCGGACGCGCAGACCGCGGTCGTCGTGGTCGGCGCGGTCACGCTGCTCTTCGGTGCGATCGTCGGTTGCGCGAAGGACGACATCAAGAAGGCCCTCGCGGGCTCGACGATGTCGCAGATCGGCTACATGATCCTGGCGGCCGGCCTCGGCCCGATCGGGTACGTCTTCGCCATCATGCACCTGGTGACGCACGGCTTCTTCAAGGCCGGCCTCTTCCTCGGCGCCGGTTCGGTCATGCACGGCATGAACGACGAGGTCGACATGCGCAAGTACGGCGGCCTGCGGACGTACATGCCGGTCACCTTCGTCACCTTCGGTCTCGGCTACCTGGCGATCATCGGCTTCCCCGGCCTGTCCGGCTTCTTCTCCAAGGACATGATCATCGAGGCGGCCTTCGCGAAGGGCGGCACCGAGGGCTGGATCCTCGGCGGGGTCACCCTGTTGGGCGCCGGCATCACCGCCTTCTACATGACCCGCGTCATGCTCCTCACCTTCTTCGGCGAGAAGCGCTGGCAGCCGGACGCGGAGGGCCACGAGCCGCACCCGCACGAGTCCCCGAAGTCCATGACCATCCCGATGATCATCCTGGCGTTCGGATCGGTCTTCGCCGGCGCGTTCTTCGAGATCGGCGAGCGGTTCCTCAAGTGGCTGGAGCCCGTCACCAGTTACGAGCACGGAAACTCGCCGGTCAGCGCCCTGACGGTGACGCTGTCGACCATGGTCGTCCTCGTCGTCGGCGTCGGGATCGCCTGGTCGATGTACGGGCGCAGGCCCGTCCCGGTCCTCGCCCCGCGCGGCTCGCTCCTGACCCGGGCGGCCCGGCGGGACCTGCTCCAGGACGACTTCAACCACGTCGTGCTGGTGCGCGGCGGAGAGCACCTGACCCGCTCGCTCGTGTACGTCGACCACAGCCTGGTCGACGGAGTGGTCAACGGGACGGCCGCTTCGGTCGGCGGGCTCTCGGGCCGGCTGCGCAAGCTGCAGAACGGCTACGCCCGCAGCTACGCGGTCTCGATGTTCGGGGGCACGGCGATCCTGATCGCCGCGACCCTGCTGATGAGGGCGGTGTGAAATGAGTTTCCCGCTTCTGACGGTGACGGCCGCGGTTCCCGCGGTCGGCGCGGTCCTGACCGCGGCCGTCCCGGCCGCCCGACGGACCGCGGCCAAGTGGCTCGCGCTGCTCTTCTCGCTGGCGACACTGGCCCTGGCCGTGCTCGTCGCGGTCCGGTTCGAGCCCGGTGGCGACCGCTACCAGCTCACCGAGTCCCACGCCTGGATCGCCGACTTCGGCGTCCGCTACGAACTGGGCGTGGACGGCATCGGGGTGGCGCTCATCGCGCTCACCGCCCTGCTGATCCCCTTCGTGATCGGGGCCGGCTGGCACGACGCCGACCCGCTGGAGACGCACTCCTCGCGCTGGCGCCCGACCCAGGGCTTCTTCGCCCTGATCCTGCTGGTCGAGGCGATGGTGGTCATCTCCTTCGAGGCCACCGACGTCTTCCTCTTCTACATCTTCTTCGAAGCCATGCTCATCCCGATGTACTTCCTCATCGGAGGCTTCGGGGACCGGGCGCACTCGGGCTCGGACGAGAACGCGGCCGCGCAGCGCTCGTACGCGGCCGTCAAGTTCCTCCTCTACAACCTGGTCGGCGGCCTGATCATGCTCGCCGCCGTCATCGGGCTGTACGTGGTCGCCGGGAACTTCTCGCTCCAAGAGATCGCCGCCGCCCGCGCCGCGGGCACGCTCGACATGGCGACCAACACCGAGCGGCTGCTGTTCCTCGGCTTCTTCTTCGCCTTCGCGGTGAAGGCCCCGCTGTGGCCGCTGCACACCTGGCTGCCGAACGCGATGGGCGAGGCCACCGCCCCGGTGGCCGTGCTGATCACCGCGGTCGTCGACAAGGTCGGCACCTTCGCGATGCTCCGCTTCTGCCTCGGGCTCTTCCCCGAAGCCAGCAAGTGGGCCACGCCGGTCATCCTGGTCCTGGCCCTGATCAGCATCGTCTACGGGGCGCTGCTCGCGGTCGGGCAGCGGGACATCAAGCGGCTGGTCGCGTACGCGTCGATCTCGCACTTCGGCTTCATCATCCTGGGCATCTTCGCGATGACCTCCCAGGGCCAGTCGGGCGCGACGCTGTACATGGTCAACCACGGGCTCTCGACGGCCGCGCTGATGCTGGTCGCCGGCTTCCTGATCTCGCGGCGCGGCTCGCGGCTCATCGCCGACTACGGCGGCGTGCAGAAGGTGGCGCCGGTCCTGGCCGGCACCTTCCTGATCGGCGGTCTCGCGACCCTGTCGCTGCCGGGCCTGGCGCCGTTCGTCAGTGAATTCCTGGTCCTGGTCGGCACGTTCGCCCGTTACCCGGTGGTCGGCATCATCGCCACCTTCGGCATCGTGCTGGCCGCGCTCTACACGCTGGTGCTCTACCAGCGCACCATGACCGGCCCTGTGAAGGAGGAGGTCCGTGCGATGCCGGACCTGCGCCTGCGGGAGGTGCTGGTGGTCGCCCCGCTGATCGCGCTGCTGATCGGGCTCGGCGTCTACCCGAAGGTGCTGACGGACATCGTCAACCCGGCGGTGGAGCACACCATGTCGGATGTGAAGCAGTCGGACCCGAAGCCCGAAGTGGCTGTCGAGGCCAAGAACGGGGAGGCGGCGAAGTGAGCACCATGACTGCTGCCCAGAGCCTGCTGACGCTGGCGGCGGGGGAGCCGATCGACAAGATCCCGGCCCCGCACATCGAGTACGCGCAGCTCTCGCCCACACTGATCGTGCTGGGCGCGGCGATCGTCGGAGTCCTCGTCGAGGCCTTCGTACCGCGCAAGTCCCGTTACTACGTGCAGGTGTTCCTCGCCGTCGCCGCGCTGGCCGCGGCCTTCGCGGCGGTCGTCGGCCTCGCCGCCGGCGGGTACGGGAGCAGCAAGGCACACATCGCGGCCATGGGGGCCGTGGCCGTGGACGGCCCGGCGCTGTTCCTGCAGGGCACCATCCTGCTGGCCTCGGTCGTCGCGATCTTCACCTTCGCCGAGCGGCGCCTGGACCCGGCCGCCCACGGCAACCGGGTCGACTCCTTCGCCGCGCAGGCGGCGTCCGTACCGGGCAGCGACAGCGAGAAGGCGGCCGTCAAGGCCGGCTTCACCACGACCGAGGTCTTCCCGCTGGCACTGTTCGCGGTCTCCGGCATGCTGATCTTCCCGGCGGCCAACGACCTGCTGACGCTGTTCGTGGCCCTGGAGGTCTTCTCCCTCCCGCTGTACCTGCTCTGCGCCGTCGCCCGCCGCCAGCGGCTGATGTCGCAGGAGGCCGCGGTGAAGTACTTCCTGCTCGGCGCCTTCTCCTCCGCCTTCCTCCTCTTCGGCATCGCGCTGGTCTACGGGTACGCGGGCTCGGTCTCGTACGCGGTGATCGCCGACGTGGTGGACGGCAGTGTCGCGCGGATCGACCCGGCGCTGGCCGACACCATGGGCAATGACGCGCTGCTGCTGATCGGCGGCGCCCTGCTGCTGATGGGCCTGCTCTTCAAGGTCGGCGCGGTCCCCTTCCACATGTGGACCCCGGACGTCTACCAGGGCGCCCCGACGCCGGTCACCGGCTTCATGGCGGCGGCGACGAAGGTGGCCGCCTTCGGTGCGCTGCTGCGCCTCCTGTACGTGGTGCTGCCGGGGCTGCGGTGGGACTGGCGGCCGGTGATGTGGGGCGTGGCCATCGTCACGATGCTGGCGGGCGCGGTGATCGCCGTGACCCAGACCGACGTGAAGCGGCTGCTGGCGTACTCCTCGATCGCGCACGCGGGCTTCATCCTGGCCGGTGTGATCGCGACCTCGGCGGAGGGCGTCAAGTCGGTGCTCTTCTACCTGGGCGCGTACTCCTTCGTGACGATCGGCGCCTTCGCGGTGGTCACGCTGGTGCGCGACGCGGGCGGCGAGGCGACGCACCTGTCCAAGTGGGCGGGCCTGGGGCGGCGTTCGCCGCTGACGGCGGCCGTCTTCGCGGTGTTCCTGCTGGCCTTCGCCGGCATCCCGCTGACGTCCGGCTTCGCCGGCAAGTTCGCCGTCTTCAAGGCGGCGGCGGAGGGTGGTGCGGGGGCGCTGGTCGTGGTCGGTGTCATCTCGTCCGCGATCGCCGCGTTCTTCTACATCCGGGTCATCGTGCTGATGTTCTTCAGTGAGCCGAAGGCGGACGGCCCGACGGTGGCCGTGCCCTCGCCGCTGACGATGACGACGATCGCGGTGGGCGTGGCGGTGACGCTGGTACTGGGCATCGCGCCGCAGTACTTCCTGGACCTGGCGGGCAGCGCGAGTACGTTCGTACGCTGACCGCACCGAGTACGGCCGAGGGCCCGGCTTTTTTGGGGAGCCGGGCCCTTTGCCGTGCGGGGGCTACTCGGGGCGTCGCCGCTTCGGCGTGATCGCGTCGAGGTCCAGGTCGACCGGGAAGGGGACGGAGACCTTCAGGCGATCGTGGAAGATGCCGGTGGCGACGTATTTCTGGGTGGCGGGATCGAGTTCGTAGACGTAGACCACGGCCCGGCCTTCCTTGTTCTCCACCCGCCAGAAGTGGAGGATCCCGGCCTTGGCGTACTTCAACGGCTTCGTTTCGCGGTCACGCCCGATGGAGTCGGGGGAGACCACTTCGATGGCGAGAACCACGGCCTCGGCAGGGAATCGCGTCTGTTCCAGAGCGTCGACGACCTCCGCGCGCACGACGACGACGTCCGGCTCGGGTCGATTCCGCTTGTCGATGTCGATGGTGAATTCGCGGAAGACCTCGAAGTCGTCAGGGGCCACCGATTGCAGTTGCCATTTGCACAAGTCGATGGCCCGCTCGTGGAAGACGCTCTGCGGACTCACGAAAACCAGGCTCCCGTCGATCAGCTCCGTGTGCGGAGGCAGATTCGGAAGCGTGTCCAGGTCGTCCGCGGTCCAGCCGCCTGCCGGCGGGATCGGCCAGCGGGGCCCCTGCTCCGGTTCAGGCTGTGGCGCTGCGGATTCGACGCTCATCAGTGCTCCCATGGGGCAGAGTCTCGCGAGTCCGTTCAGCGTAGCGCCGGGGAATCCCGGATTGTCGCTCCTACGGGTGAGCGTGCGGGGCGGTGGCCTGGGTGGGGGTCTTTCCGGGGCAGGTCAGGGCCGGGTTCCAGTTGTGGAAGCGGCCCGCCGGGTTGTCCTTGTACGCCCACATGTGCAGGTCGTAGTGCTTGGGCATGCCCGCCCAGTGGCCCGGCATAGGCCCGTCGAAGGGCAGGCCGAACATGCTCGGCCGGTCGTCGGTGGTCTTCAGGTCCTGGTCCCCGTCGGTGGACATCCACTCCACGGTCTGGAGCCTGCGACGGCCGTGGCGGTCCTTCTCGGTGCTGTAGAGGAGCGCGGTCGGCTTGGCGGGGTCCTTGGAACCCCAGTTGGCTTCCTTGACGTAGTGGTAGCCCATGGAGCCCACCCCGAACGGGTTGGTCATGCACGCCTCGCCGTGCGGGACGTACCCGTCCCTGATGGCCTCCCCCTCGTCCACGTACTTGGCCGTCACCCGGATCGCCGTCGCCATGTCCCTCATGGCCTGCGTGTCGGTCGGGTCGGGCGCGGGCCCCTCGACGCCGTGGGCGGGCGCGACGGCGGCCAGGGCGAGCGACACGGCGGCCGCGCAGGTCAGGAAGGCCTTGCGGGTGCGGAGGGGCATCGGGACTCCTGGCGTTCGGGGGCTTTCGTCCACCATCCAGGCGCCGTGGCGGGGTTGCACGCGGCACGCCTCCAAACGGGGGCCCCGCGAGCCGCTCAGGCCGGACGGGTTCTCCTTCCACCGCCGAACGTGCGGGGTGTGATGCGGCGGCTGACCTGGGAACTTTCCGTCCGCCGCCGTCCCGCCGAGACCGTCCTAGCCCCGGGAGGCGTACGCCCGCACGTCCGCGTCCGGGTCGGCGGTGGCCGTGTCGAGGGCCGCGGCGGCCGCCGGGGTGGTGCGGTGGGCCAGCAGGGCGAGGACCGCGGCCTTGCGGACGTCCGCGTTGGCATCGGCCAGGGCCGCCGCCAACGGGCCGACCGCCGCCTGCGGTCCGGCCGCCGCGAGGGCCGCCGCGGCTCCCGCCCGTACCTGCCAGGCCGGGTCCGCCAGCGCGGCCACCGCGATGCCCGCGTACGGGGCCGGGCAGCCGGTCGACGCCAGCGCCGCCAGGGCCGCGCCCCGTACCAGCGGGTCGGGGTCCGACAGCAGCGGGTCCAGCGGGTCGGGCGCGGCCCCGCGTACGGAGGCCAGGCCCTTGGCCACCGCCACCCGGACCTCGCGGGCCGGATCCCCGGCGGCCCGCGCCAGCTCCGCGGTCGCGTCCACCGAGACCAGCGCCCGTACCGCGTGGATGCGGACCTCCACGTCGGCGTCCGCGAGGGAGCGCGCGTACCGCTCCGCGTCGCCCAGCCGCAGGGCCCGCAGGGCCTCCAGCGCGGCCGAGCGCACGGCGGGGTCGGCGACGGCCAGGGCCGCGTGCAGGGCGGTGGCGAGCTCCGGGTCCGCGGGGAGCACCTCCAGCAGCTCGCGCAGGGCGGCCGCCGCCGCGGCGCGCACGGCCGGTGCCGCGTCGGCCAGCCGGGCGGCCAGCGCCGGGCCCGCGCCCTCCGGGACGCTCTCGCCGATCGCGGCCACGGCGGCGGCCCGTACCGAGGCGTCGGGGTCTTCGAGGTAGGCCCGCAGGGCGTCCAGGTCGGGGGACTCCTCCGCCAGGGCGAGGAGTTCCAGGATCCGCGGCGAGGAGGGCGCGCCGCCTGATCCGCCGACGCCCCCGGCGGCCCGCGCCGCCGGTCGCGCCGCCGGGGCGGCCTCGCGGGGTCCGGCCGTCGCCACGGGCAGCAGGGCCACCTCGCCGAGGTGCCGGGAGGGGCCGCCGGTCGGGGTGAACTCCGGGACGGGCACGAGGTACGGCTCCACCGGGCGGGCCGTGAACTCCATCGCCCCGGAAGCCGACTTGCGCAGGTCCAGGTGGTGCAGCCAGCCCGCGTCGTCCCGCTTCGGATGGTCGAGGCGCTCGTGGTAGAGCCCCCACCGCGACTCCGTGCGCGCCAGGGAGGACCGGGCCGCCATCTCCGCGCAGTCCCGGATGAAGGACACCTCGGCGCAGCGCATCAGCTCGTGCGGGGTGGTGGCCCCCATCTGCGCGATCTCGCCGGTCATCCGGTCGAAGGCCGCCACGGCCAGCGACAGTTTAGCGCCCGTCTTGGGCGGGGCCACGTAGTCGTTCACGAAGCGCCGCAGCTTGTACTCCACCTGCGGCTGCGGCGGACCTTCGGGGTGGCGCAGCGGCCGGTAGATCAGCTCGTGCGCCGCCGCCAGCTGGTCCGCCGGCAGGGCGCCCTCGTGCGGGCGGTACTGGGCGGCGTCCTCGCCCGCCAGGTCCCCGAAGACGAAGGCCCCGATCATGTAGTTGTGCGGTACGGAGGCCAGGTCCCCGGCCGCGTACAGGCGCGGCACGGTGGTGCGGGCCCGCTCGTCCACCCGTACGCCGGAGGCCGAGTGGCCGCCGCACAGCCCGATCTCCGAGATGTGCATCTCGACGTCGTGCGTGCGGTAGTCGTGGCCGCGGCCCGCGTGGAAGGTGCCGCGGGTGGGGCGTTCGGTGGTGTGCAGGATCGATTCGAGCGAGGCCACCGACTCCTCCGGCAGGTGGCTGAGCTTGAGGTACACCGGCCCCCGGTCCGAGTCGAGTTCGGCCGCGAACTCGGCCATCATCTGCCCGGACCAGTAGTCGGAGTCCACGAAGCGCTCGCCGTGCCGGTTGACCTGGTAGCCGCCGAAGGGGTTCGCTACGTACGCGCAGGCCGGGCCGTTGTAGTCCTTGATCAGCGGGTTGATCTGGAAGCATTCGATCCCGGTCAGCGCCGCGCCCGCGTGGTACGCCATCGCGTACCCGTCCCCGGCGTTGGTGGGGTTCTCGTACGTCCCGTACAGGTATCCGGAAGCCGGCAGTCCGAGCCGTCCGCACGGGCCCGTCGCCAGGATCACGGCCCCCGCCCGGACCGTCACGAAGGCGCCGGTACGGGTGTTGAAGGCGGCCGCGCCGATCGCCCGGCCGTCCTCGGGCGAGGTGAGGACCCGGACGGGCATCACCCGGTTCTCGATGCGGATCAGCTCGCGCATCTCGCGGCGGCGCAGCTGCCGGTAGAGGACCTTCTTGACGTCCTTGCCCTCGGGCATGGGCAGCACGTACGAGCCCGAGCGGTGGACCTGGCGCACCGCGTACTCACCGTGCTCGTCCTTCTCGAACTTCACCCCGTACGACTCCAGTCGCCGCACCATCGCGAAGCCGCGGGTGGCGGTCTGGCGGACGGTGGACTGGTCGACGATGCCGTCATTGGCGCGGGTGATCTCGGCGACGTAGTCGTCCGGTTCGGCGCGGCCGGGTACGACGGCGTTGTTGACCCCGTCCATGCCCATGGCGAGGGCGCCGGAGTGCCGTACGTGCGCCTTCTCCAGGAGCAGCACCCGGGCGCCGCGCTCGGCCGCGGTCAGCGCCGCCATCGTGCCGGCGGTGCCGCCGCCGATGACGAGGACGTCGCAGGAGATTTCCTCGGCTTCGTCGAGGGCGGGGATGTCCATGGTGCGGCCCTTCAGAGTGAGTTGATGATCTGTTGCCGGAGACCGGCGGGTACGGCGGCGCGGTCGCGCGGGTGCGGTACGGGCACCACCTCGCCGGCGGCGAGCAGCGCGACGCGGTCGCCGAGGAACAGGGCCTCGTCGACGTCGTGGGTGACGAAGACGACCGTCGCTCCGGTGCCGGCGAGCACCTCCACGAGGAGGTCCTGCATCTCGGCGCGGGTCTGGGCGTCCAGCGCGCCGAAGGGCTCGTCCATCAGGACGGCGCGGGGGCGTGCGGCGAGGGCGCGGGCCAGTTGCACGCGCTGGCGCTGTCCGCCGCTGAGCTGGTGCGGGAGCCGGCCGGCGTGCGAGGCGAGCCCGACCCGCTCCAGCCACTGCCCGGCGGCGCGCCGCCGCTCGGCACGGGGCAGCCGCCCGCCGCCGATCGCGAGCGGGAGTTCGACGTTGGCCCGGACCGTGCGCCAGGGGAGCAGGGCGTCGTCCTGGAAGACGAGCGCCCGGTCGGCGCCCGGTCCGGTGACCGGGGCGCCGTCCTGCTCCACCACCCCGCCGAGCGGCGCCAGCAGCCCGGCCAGTGTGCGCAGCAGCGTGGACTTCCCGCAGCCGGACGGGCCCACGACGGCCAGCACCTCGCCGGGCTCGACGGTGAGGTCGATCCCGTCGAGGACCGCGCCGCCGCGGTGGCCGAGCCGGGCACCGCGCAGGGCGAGGCGGGCCCCGCGGGCCTCGGCGGCGGTCCGGGTGCCGCTCTGGGTGTCGGTCAGGCTCACGGGGCCACCTCTCGGGTACGGGTCTGCGGACCGTCCGGCGCGGGCTCGCCGCCCGGTACGGGCGCCCGGGCGGGCCACCGGGCGGCCGACCGGGGACCGGGCGCCGCCACCCTGGGGCCGCGCACCGGCCGGGCCGGCGGGGCCGCGGCTCCGCGGGACGGGAGCCAGCGCGTCAGGCGGCGGCCCGCGCGCTCCACCGCGGTGGACGTCAGCCAGCCCAGTGCGCCGATGGTGGCCATGCCGACGAACACGGCGGGGTAGTCCACCACCGTGTAGTCCTGCCAGGTCCGGTAGCCGACGCCGTACTCCCCGGAGATCATCTCGGCCGAGATCACGCAGATCCAGGCCACCCCGATGCCGACGGACAGTCCCCCGAAGATGCCGGGCAGGGCCCCGGGCAGGACCACGGAGAACAGGATCCGCGTCCGCCCGCCGCCCATCGTCAGGACCGCCTCCTCCCACACCGGCGTCAGCGCCCGCACCGCGTGCCGCGTCGAGACCAGCACCGGGAAGAAGGCGGCGGTGCAGGTGATGAACACGATCCCCTGCTCGTTGGACGGGAACAGCAGGATCGCCACCGGGACCAGCGCGATGGCCGGGATCGGACGCAGCACCTCCAGCAGCGGGCCCAGCAGGTCGTCCGCGATCCGGGACCGGGCCACCGTCGTGCCCACGGCCACGCCGAGGACGGCCGCGAGTGCGAAGCCCGCCACGATCCGGCGCAGGCTGAAGGCCAGGTCCTGCCAGTAGGGCCCGGTGCCGGCCCGCTCGGCGAACTTCGCCGCCACCTCGCCCACCGTCGGAAACTGCTCGAAGCGCAGCCACAGGTTCACGTCCAGCGAGGTCAGCGCCTGCCACAGCAGGAGCGCCGCGCCGAGCGAAGCCGCCCGCAGCAGCCAGCGGCCGGCCGTCACGGCACCAGCGCTCCGGCCTCGGCGAAGCTCACGATGCGCGCCCCGCTGTCCTGGTGCTGGCCGACGTACGCCTTGGCGCCCGCGGGGGTGACGAAGGCGCGCAGCTCGGCGCCCTCGGCCACCCAGACGGCCTTGTCCGCGAACCAGAGGGTCCCGGTCACCGCGTCCGGCACGTAGGCGGCGCGGACGTCCGCGCCCCGGGCGGCCTTGAGGAGCTCGCGCGGGGAGTCGAAGCTCTGCGTGCGGCTCTGGCCGCGCAGCCACAGCTCGGCGCGGGGCGCGGCGGCCTTCGGGTACTCGGGCGCGCCGGCCGACGCCCGCTTCAGGGGTTCGGGGTCCACGAAGGCGTCCACGTCCACGTCCCCGACGAGCTTCGCGTCCTTCAGCACCGGCACGTCCTGCTTCAGCGCGTCGATCAGCTCGGGCCGCAGCGCCGGGTCGAAGGTCGCGATGCCGTTCGCGCCGTTGTACAGGTACACCACCTCGGCCGGCAGCCCCGTCTCCTTGGCGACGGACTCGGCCGCGGCGACCGGCTCGGTGCGCAGGTGGTCGGTGGCCTTGCGCTGCGCCCGCAGGAAGTCCTCCAGTACGCCGGGCCGTTCGCGCCCGAACTTCTCCCGGACCGTGACCCCGTGGAAGGTCGGCAGGTTCAGCTCGGCGCCGTCGTACAGGGCCTTGGCCCGTCCCTCGTAGGCGAGTTGGCCCGGCCATGCCACGAACTGCGACAGCGCGTCGGCGCTGCCCGCCTGGAGGGCCGAAGCGCCGACGCTGGGCTGCTGGTTGAGCTTCTGGATGCCCGACCCGGGGTCGATGCCGGCGCGCTGCAGGGCCCGTACGAGGGTGCCGTCCGCGGCGGAGCCGACCGAGGTGGAGACCTTCTTGCCGCGCAGGTCGGCGAGGGACTCCAGCTTCGAGTCGGGCGCGGTGACCACGGTGTTGAGGCCGCCGCGCAGGTTGTAGCCGGTCACGGCGACGAGGCGGGTGGGCTGTTTCAGTTCCTTGCCGCGCGCCGCGTTGATCAGCAGCGGGAAGTCGCCCATCGAGCCGATGTCGATCTTCCCGGCGGTCATCTGGGCGGTGATCGGGGCGCCGGTGGCGTAGTCCTGCCAGTCGACCTTGTAGGTGATCCCGTCCTGCTTGCCGCGCGCCGCGAGCTCCTGTTCGAAGTATCCGAGGGAGCGCAGCAGCGTGCCTGCGGTGACGGTGTTGATGGTCTTGGACTGGTAGCCGACGGTCACGGTGACCGTCTTGGGCCCCGGGGCCCCGGACGCGTCGCCGCCACACGCGGTGGCCAGCGGGGCGAGGAGCAGGGCGAGGGCGGGTGCGACTGCCTTGGTACGCGTACGCATGGGGATCGGGCCTTTCACCGGAGCAGGTAGGGCAAGTTGACGGTCACCGCGCCGGTGGGACAGCGGGCGGCGCACGGGCCGCAGTACCAGCACTCGTCCACGTGCATGTACGCCTTGCCGTTGTCCTCGCGGATCGCGAGCGAGTCGAGCGGACACATGTCGACGCAGAGGGTGCAGCCCTCGATGCACAGGGACTCGTCGATGGTCACGGGCACGTCGCCGCGCTGGGGGACCACAGGCATGGCTGTCTCCAGGAAAGGGGTGAGCAGGGGCTCAGAGGGAGCGGCGCAACAGGCCGCTCATGGTGATCCGGTCGCCGCGGAAGCGGATGAACTCCAGGTCCACGGGCCGGCCGTCGCCCAGGTGGGTGAGGCGCTCCAGCATCAGTACGGCGGCCCCGCGCGGGGCCTGCAGGACGGTGGCGGAGTGCGCGTCGGCGTTGACGGCCTCGAGGGTGATCTCGGCGTGGCCGAGGGGCTGCCCGGTCAGGGATTCCAGCAGCCGGAAGACGTCGGTGTTCTCCAGGTCGCAGCCGAGCAGCTCGGCGCCGATGTCCAGGGGGATGTACGTGAGGTCGAGCGAGAGCGGCAGGCCGCCCAGGCGGCGCAGCCGTTCGATGTAGAGCACGTCGGCGTGCTCGGGCAGGCGCAGCCGGGCCGCCACGGGGGCCGGTGCGCGGACGGGGCCGACCGTGCGGACCTCGTTGGTCACCCGGCCGTGCTCGTGGAGGGTTTCGGCCAGGCCCTGGAGGCGGTCCAGGCCGTGCGGGAACTTCTCGCAGACGACGACGGTGCCCACGCCCGGCCGGCGTTCGACGAGTCGCTCGCCGCGCAGCAGGTCGAGGGCCTGGCGGACGGTGTTGCGGCCGGCGCCGTAGTCGGCGGCGAGGGTGTCCTCCAGGGGCAGGACCCCACCGGGGTAGCCGCCCGCCAGGATCTGGTGGCGCAGCAGGTCGGCGAGCTGCCGTGCCTGGTCCGCGCGCAGCCGCCGCCGGCGCGCGGCGGCGACCGGGACGGTGTGCGTGGCGGTGCGTTCGGCTGGCATGGCACGGAACATACCGAGGGGGCGGCGTCGGTGGTGTTGCCGCAGTGTTGCGCCACCGGGCGGCTCATCCGCAGGGCTGTGACCTGCGGTTTCGGCGGGGTGGTGACAAGTTCCGCCACCCCGCCGGGACCGGCTGTCCCGAAGGGCGGACTAGCGGGTGCCCACGATGCGGCCGGTGACCTCGCCGAGGCCGACGCGGGTGCCCGCGGCGCCCGGGGCCCAGGCGGTGAGGGTGACGGTGTCCCCGTCCTCCAGGAAGGTGCGCTTGCCGTCGGCGAGTTCGATGGCGTCGCGGCCGTTCCAGGTGAGCTCCAGCAGCGAGCCGCGCTGGTCGGCGTCCGGGCCGCTGACGGTGCCGGAGCCGTAGACGTCGCCGGTGCGCAGGGAGGCGCCGTTGACGGTCATGTGGGCGAGCTGCTGGGCGGCGGTCCAGTACATCGACGCGAACGGCGGGCGGGCCACCTCCTGCCCGTTGATCGAGACGGTGATGCGCAGGTCGAAGCCGCCGGGGCGGTCGGCGTCCGCGTCGTCCAGGTACGGCAGGAGCGGGAAGTCGCGGGCCGGCGGGGCGACCCGGGCGGCGTCCAGTGCCTCCAGGGGGGTGACCCAGGCGGAGACGGAGGTGGCGAAGGACTTGCCGAGGAAGGGGCCCAGCGGCACGTACTCCCAGGCCTGGATGTCGCGCGCGGACCAGTCGTTGAGCAGGAAGAGGCCGAAGACGTGGTCCTCGAACTCGCCCAGCGCCACCGGGCGGCCCAGCTCGGAGGGGGCGCCGACGACGAAGCCGACCTCGGCCTCGATGTCGAGCTTGACCGACGGGCCGAAGACGGGCGCCGGGTCGGTGGGGGCCTTGCGCTGGCCGCAGGGGCGTACGACGTCGGTGCCCGAGACCACGATCGTGCCGGCGCGGCCGTGGTAACCGATCGGCAGGTGCTTCCAGTTGGGCGTCAGCGCGTCGCCGTCCGGGCGGAAGATCCGGCCGACGTTGGTGGCGTGGTTCTCGCTCGCGTAGAAGTCGACGTAGTCGGCGACCTCGTACGGCAGGTGCAGCTCGACCTCGTCCAGCGGCAGCAGGTGCGGCTCCACGGCGGGCCGGTGGCCGGGGTCGGTGACCCAGGCGGTCAGCGCGCGGCGCACGTCGCGCCAGGCGGTGCGGCCGGCGGCGAGCAGCGGGTTGAGGGAGCCGTGGCCGAGCAGCGCGGCGTACGGGGAACCGAGCGCGGCCGCGGTCGCGCCGGCGTCGAGCACGTGTCCGCCGATCCGCACACCGATGCGGCGGCGGGCGTCCCCGCTGGTGGAGAAGACGCCGTACGGGAGGTTGTGCGGCCCGAACGGGTCGCCCTCGGGTACATCGAGGGGGCTCTGCTGGGGCATGGGGTGCGGCCTCGCTTTCGATGCGGTCCGGGGGTGGCCCGGAAGACACAGTGCGGCACACGCTACCCAGGTTCCCGGGCGAAAGCGCGGGCCCCCGGGCGGAGATGAAACACACCCGTGAGGTCGGGCCCGGCCAGATATGCCCAGTTCCGGTCATATCTGATCTTTTGGCATGTGCCGGCGAGGCGGGGTCCTATGGTCGGCTTCGGATCCAGGAGTGCATCAAGTGGTTGGTGAGGCATGCGTGAGGCCGGATTCGGGCCATATTTGTAGGACTTGTCCAAGAGGGTCCGTATCCTTGGCGCCGTGACTTCCGCCCTCCCCTATGACTTGATCGCCACTGACCTGGACGGGACTCTGCTGCGCGCCGGAGACACCGTCTCGGCCCGCTCCCACACGGCGCTCGCGACGGCCCGCGCGGCCGGCGCCCGGCACATCATCGTCACCGGCCGCCCGGTCCCGCAGGTCCGCCACGTCCTCGACGGCCTCGGCTACACCGGGCTCGCGGTGTGCGGACAGGGCGCGCAGGTGTACGACACGGCGCGCGGGCGCCTGCTGCACTCCGTGTCCCTGGACCGGGAGCTGGCGGACGTCGCGCTGGGGAAGATCGAGGCGGAGATCGGCGAGGTCTACGCGGCGGTCAACCAGGAGGGCGTGGACGCGGAGATGCTGATGGGGCCGGGCTACCGGATGTGGCACCCGCACCTGCCGACGGTCCGGGTGGCGCGACGGGCCGACCTGTGGGCGGCGCCGATCAACAAGGTCCTGCTCCAGCACCCCGAACTGGACGACGACGAACTGACCCGGGTCGCCCGGTCGGTCGTCGGTGACCTGGTGAACGTCACGATGGCGGGGGAGCACACGGTGGAACTCCAGCCGCCGGGCATCGACAAGGCGAGCGGGCTCGCGCGGGCCGCGGAGGTCCTGGGGGCGGCCGCCGCCTCGACCATCGCCTTCGGCGACATGCCGAACGACATCCCGATGTTCGCGTGGGCCGCGCACGGGGTGGCCATGGCCAACGCGCACCGCGAGCTGGTCGCGGTCGCGGACGAGGTCACGCTGTCGAACGAAGCCGACGGCATCGCGGTGGTGCTGGAGCGGTTGTTCGCGTAGCGGTGCGGGGGGCTGAAAGAACCGGCCCCGCCGGCGTTCGAGGCACGGGCCCCGGGGCGGAGCCCCGGGGCCGCCCGCCGGGGCGGTTCAGCCCGCCGCGCGCGGCAGCCGCCGCTCCCACGTGCGGTGGAAGACCACCTCGTCACCCTCCCGGCACACCACCTCGTTCGACGTGACGAAGCCGCCCTCGTCGCATGAGATCTCCGACCGCGTCTCGACCCGCACGTCCCAGCCCAGCTCCGGCCGGTGCAGCCGGATCCGCCAGTCCGACCGGGTCCGGGCCGACAGCGGGTCGGACTCCTGGATCTCGTAGACCTCCTCCGCGTCCTCGCTGTACTCCAGCCCGTCCGGGTACACCCGCGTGCCCCCGTACCGCGGGTCCACCTCCAGCCGCCGGCTCCCGCGCGCGACGTCCCGTACGACGAGCCGCTCCGGCCGCGGCTCGTCCAGCGTCGCCGGGTAGACCACCCCCAGCGGCTCCGACTGCTCCGGCGCCTCGAAGAGGACCTCCTCCTGGTACGCCGCGGGCGAGCCCGCATCCCGTACCGGGAGCTCCAGCGAGCTGCCCGCCGGCTCCAGGGTCCAGCCCGCCTCGGACCCGGCCCGCGGCCAGATCCACGGCCAGTACGCCGAGGAGAGGGCCAGCCGGATCCGGTGCCCCGGAGCGAACGCGTGGCCGATGCCGTTCAGTTCGAAGGTCACGTCCTCGTACGCGCCCGTCTGCCACGGCACCGCCTTGTCCCGCCCCTGCCGCGCGGAGAGGTTCAGCGCGCCCCGCGTGACCAGCGTCGAGGACCCGTCGGGCGCCACGTCGCACAGCCGCGCCACCACCTGGCCGTACGGGACGTCCAGCCGCAGGCGTACGGTGACCCGCGGCCGCCCGAGGATCTCCACCGGCGCCGTGCCCGGCCCGCCCCCGACGGGGAACTCGAAGCACGCCGACTTCGCGTCCTCCTCCCGCTGGTCCGGCGGCAGGTCCGCGTCGTTGCCGAAGGGGAAGAACCGGCCCGCGTCCAGCCCCGTGTGCTGCGGGGACGCCACGACCACCGGCGCGCCCTGGAGGGCGTACGAGACCGTCTCCACGGCCGGCGACGGCCACGCCGTGTCGCCCACCCAGCGGCCCGCGAGCTCCGGGTAGACGGTCGCCGGCGGATGGGACTCGCTGATCCAGGAGCGCAGCAGCGGCTCGTCCATCACCCCGTTGTCGGCGCCCTTGAGCCAGTGGTCCCACCAGCGCAGCGTCTCCTGGAGGAAGCCGATCGCCGGGCCCGGCGGGAGCCCGCGGTCCGGGTACTGGTGCGACCACGGCCCGATCAGCCCCCGTACCCGCCCGGCCGGCAGGTGCTCGACGAGCCGCAGCACGGTGTCCCGGTACGGGTCGTGCCAGCCGCCCACCGCGAGGACCGCCGCGCCGATCGCCGTGTAGTCCTCACAGACGCTGCCGTGGCGCCAGTACCCGTCCCGCGTCTGGTGCGAGAGCCAGGTGTGGACGAGGGGTTCGAGTGATTCCAGCCGGTCCAGCCACTGCCCCCGCCAGCCGTCGCCCACGAACAGCGGGTCCGGCGGGCGCGCGGCGAAGGCCAGCATGGTCGCCGCCCACGCGTGCATGTCCACGGCCAGCACCGAGCCGCCCATGTAGTGCACGTCGTTGTCGTACCGGTCGTCCGTGGAGCAGACGGTGACCACGGCCTTGAGCGGCTCGGGGGCGAGCGCCGCGATCTGGAGGCTGTTGAAACCGCCCCAGGAGATCCCGAACATCCCCACCGACCCCGTGCACCAGGGCTGGGCCGCCAGCCACTCCACCACCGCGACCCCGTCGGCGAGCTCCTGCGCGTCGTACTCGTCGCCCGGGAGCCCGCCGCTGCAGCCGTGGCCGCGCACGTCGACCCGTACGGAGGCGTAGCCGTGCCCCGCGTACCAGGGGTGGCGCTGCCAGTCGCGCGGCGCGGTCCAGTCGGTGAGCCGGTACGGGAGGTACTCCAGCAGCGCCGGTACGGGTTCGTCCGTCACCGGGCGCCAGATCCGGGCGTACAGCTCGACCCCGTCGCGGAGCCGGATCCGGACGTCCTCGTGGGTGGTCTCGTACGGGAAATCGGTACGGATGATCATCGGTGTTCAGCCACCAATCGCCTCGGCCGCAGCCTCAGTGGACGGGGTACATCGTGCGCCGCAGCCACGGCGCCAAGGCGATCACGGCCAGGCCGACCACGACCGCGATGGAGCCGTTGACGCCGAAGTAGACGGGGTTGGAGACCTCGCCGTAGAGCTTGACGACCTGCGCCTGGATGCCGTTGGCGAGCGCCAGCGACAGGAACCACAGGGCCATGGTCTGACTGGTGAAGGCCTTGGGGGCGAGTTTGGTGGTGGCCGACATGCCGGAGGTCTGCAGCAGGACGTCGCCGAGTCCGAGCAGCAGGTACGAGCCGACGATCCACCAGGCGGCCATCCGGTAGGTGTCCCCGCCGTGGCCCGAGGTCGGGATGACCATCAGCAGGAAGGACAGGCCGCCCAGGACCACACCGATGGCGATCTTGTTCGAGACGTGCGGCTGGCGGCGGCCCATCCGGACCCAGAGCGCGGCCACGACCGGGGCGAGCGCCACCTCGAAGGCGCCGAGCGCCGAGGCGTACCAGCCGACCGGGAAGTGGAAGCCCAGGATCTCGGTCCGGGCGTTCGTCGACGCGAGCAGCATCATCGTCGAGTACGCCTGGAAGAGGATGAAGTTGAAGGCGACCGAGGCCAGGAAGAGGACGACGTACGGGCGCAGCCGCCCGCGCTCCTCGGCGCTGACTTGGGGGCTGCGGAACATGACGGCGAAGTAGACGACGGGTGCGATCACCGAGATCAGGGTGAGCAGGTCCACGAAGCGGCCCATGGTCAGCCAGCCCAGGCCGGCCAGCAGGGTGGCGAGCGCGGCGGCGGCGAGGAGCCCGCCGGCGATCTTCCAGACGGCGGCGCGCATCGCGTCGGGCGCGAGCGCGAACTCGGCGGAGTGCTTGCGTCCGGCCAGGTGGCGGCGTCCGACGACGTACTGGATCAGGCCCGCGGTCATGCCGATGGCGGCGGCGGAGAAGCCCCAGTGCCAGCCCTGGTGTTCGCCGAGCCAGCCGGTGACCAGCGGTCCGGCGAAGGCGCCGATGTTGATGGCCATGTAGTAGAGCGCGAAGCCGGCGTCGCGCCGGTCGTCGTCCGTCCGGTACAGCTTGCCGACCATGCTGGCCACGTTCGGCTTGAGCAGGCCGGTGCCCGCGCTGATCAGGCCGAGGCCCGCCCAGGTCATGGCGGCGCTGGGCACGGCCATGGCGTAGTGTCCGCAGGCGATCAGGATGCCGCCCCACAGGACGGCGCGGTACGAGCCGAGGATCCTGTCGGCGAGCCACCCGCCGGCGACGGAGACGAGGTAGACCATGGTCCCGTAGGCCGCCGAGACGGAGGCCGCGGTGCCCGGGTTCATCCCCAGGCCGCCATTGGCCACCGTGTCCGCGAAGTAGAGGACGAGGATGGCCTGCATGCCCAGGAACGAGAAGCGCTCCCAGACCTCCAGGCCGGACAGGGTGGCGAGGCCCCGGGGGTGTCCGAGGAAGGCGCGGTCGTCGCGGGCCGGCGGCTGGTCCGCCGCCGGGTCGCCAGGTTCCCCTAGGTCGGTCGCAATTCTGGACAAAACGTACTCTCCGGTTGTTTCGGCTCCTCACGAACATACCGGTGCGGAACGGGCAGTGTGTGTGCGGCGACCGGGCAGGCGCTCTGGGTGATCGAAAACAGACCGGATACGCTGGCTTGAGTGATGGCAGCGACACATCGACAATCCATGTGATCGTCAACGTGATCGTCAGCAGACAGGAGTACCCCTCGTGACCGTCGTCGGGCCGTTCGGACTGAGCGTGCGGGACCAGGCTCTTGAGACCGATGTCCAGGCCGGACTGGCCGCCGTCGAGGCGGGTCTGCTGGAAGCCACCAAGAGCGAAGTCCCCTTCATCACCGAGGCCGCACAGCATTTGGTCCGGGCCGGCGGCAAGCGGTTCCGGCCGCTGCTCGTGATGCTCGCGTCGCGGTTCGGTGATCCGTACGCGCCCGGGATCGTGCCCTCCGCGGTGGTCGTGGAGCTCACCCATCTGGCGACGCTCTACCACGACGACGTCATGGACGAGGCGGACGTGCGCCGGGGCGTGGAGAGCGCCAATGCCCGCTGGGGCAACTCGGTGGCCGTCCTGACGGGTGACTTCCTGTTCGCCCGTGCCTCGCACATCCTTGCGGACCTCGGGCCCGAGGCCGTCCGGATCCAGGCCGAGGCCTTCGAGCGGCTGGTGACGGGCCAGATCCTGGAGACGGCCGGTCCCCGCGACGGCCGCGACCCGGTCGCGCACTACCTCGACGTCATCGCCGGCAAGACCGGCTCGCTGATCGCCGTCTCCGGCCGGTTCGGCGCGCTGATGTCCGGCGCCGACGAGGCCGTGGTCGACATCCTGACCCAGTACGGCGAGCGGCTCGGCACCGCCTTCCAACTGGCCGACGACGTCCTCGACATCGCCTCCGACTCGCACGAGTCCGGCAAGACCCCGGGCACCGACCTGCGCGAGGGCATCCCGACGCTGCCCGTGCTGCGGCTGCGCGAGACGGCGGCCCGTGAGGGCAGGGCCGAGGACCTGGAGCTCGTACGGCTCCTGGACGGGGACCTGACGGACGACGTCCGGCACGCCGAGGCGCTGTCGCGGCTGCGGGTGCACCCCGCGCTGGAGCAGGCCCGCCAGGACACCATCCGCTACGCGCAGGAGGCGCGGGCCACGCTGGCACCGCTGCCGGAGTGCTTCGCGAAGTCGGCCCTGGAAGAGCTGTGCGACGCGGTGGTGCACCGCGCCGGGTAGGACCTCTGGCAGCGGAACGGGCCCTTCCGCCCCCGTCGACCCTTACGGGTCGGGGGAGAAGGGCCCTTTCCATGTCATCCCACGGTCGTACACGGAGTTGATGCCGGGGAGTGACGCCCCGAAGCCCCCGATTTGGTCAGATGGAGTCATCAACCCCACCGGATCGAGTGAGTGTGGCGCGACACCCGGGCCGCCACCGTGGACACAGAGGGCAGGGCACTGACATGGCAGCGAACGCGAAGACTTCCCGCAAGGCCGCACGGTACGCCGTACCGGTCGCGGTGTTCGGCGTAGCCGCAGGGGCCATCGCGATGGTTCCCGCCTTCGCGAACACCGGGGGCCCGGACCTGCCGGCGGTGACGGCCCAGCAGCTCATCGAGAAGGTCGCGGCCTCCGACGTCCAGCAGCTGTCCGGCAGCGCCAAGATCAGTACGGATCTGGGCCTGCCGAAACTGGCGACCGGCCTGCTCGGCGGCTCGGGCATCGCCGGGGGCTCGGCCGACCCCGAGGACAAGATCGCGCAGCTGGCGAACGGCACGCACACCTTCCGGGTGGCCGCCGACGGTCCGGACCGCCAGAAGCTCACGTTCCTGGACGGCAAGGACGAGTACAGCCTCATCCACAACGGCGACGACGTCTGGGGATACGACTCCAAGTCGAACGAGGTCTTCCACGAGAAGAACGCGGACGGCGTCAAGGGCGGCACCGAGCACAAGACGGCCGACCGGCTCGCCGCCTCGCCCCAGGAGATGGCCCAGGAGGTCCTGAAGGCCGCCGGGCCCACCACCGAGATCAGCGTCGGCGACACCGCGCAGGTGGCCGGACGAAACGCCTACCAGCTCGTGCTGAAGCCGAAGGCGAGCGGCTCCACGGTCGCCTCGGTCAAGATCGCCGTCGACGCCAAGAACGGCGTGCCGCTGCGCGTGCAGCTGCTGTCCACCGAGGGCGGCAAGCCGATCGTGGACGCCGGCTTCACGAAGGTGGACTTCGCCAAGCCGGCCGCCGACTCCTTCGCCTTCACCCCGCCCAAGGGTGCCAAGGTCAACGAGGGCGGCGCGGGCGGCCACGGCAAGGGTGAGCACGGCCTGGGGGCCCTGGACTCGATCCCGGGCCTGAGCGGTCTGACCGGCGGCGCGGGCGGCAAGGGCGAGACGAAGGTGCTCGGCGAGGGCTGGGCGAGCATCGCCCGTATCGAGACCGGGGCGCAGAAGAACCTCAAGGACCTCGAGAACGACAAGAACGCCCCGAAGGAGGCCAAGCAGTTCCTCGACGCCCTCGGGGACAAGGTCTCCGGGAAGTTCGGCGAGGGCCGGGTCTTCAAGACCCGCCTGGTCAACGCCCTGATCACCGACGACGGCAAGGTCTACGTCGGTGCGGTGACCAAGGACGCGCTGGTGAAGGCGGCCGACGCCAACAAGTAACGCCGGCAAGGAGCGCCGACGGGCGACGCGAAGCGCGCAAGGGTGGGCGGGGACTGTGTCCCTGCCCACCCTTGCGTCGTTCCCCTCCTGCGTACAGCGGCGCCGCTGTACCGTGAAAAGCATGTCGAGACACGTCACCATCCGCCTGGACGAAGAGTTCCACGAACGCCTGAAGGCGCGTGCGGCGGCGCTGGGGACGACGGTCACCGCGCTGATCACCGAAGTCACGGAACGCGAACTCGACGAGGACCGGAAGAGCTTCCTGTCCGGCATCGACGAATTCGCCGACCACTGGGGCTACTTCCAGGAGCGGTTCGGGAATTGAAGATCACCATGGAGTGGGCCTGGACCGCTCTGGCCCACCATCTGCCGTCGGATCCAGCCGTGTGGGACCCCTCCGGGGTGGCCGCCGCCGTCGCCCGGCACCAGAACGACCTCGTCCTGGTGCCCGAACAGCCCGCCCCGGACACCGCGTGGCGGGCCGCCGCGTTTTTGCACACCCTCGCGGTGTGCCCGGCGCTGGAGTCCCCGATGAACGAGTTCTACGCGGCCGCCGCGACCCGCTCGTACCTGCGCGTCGCCGGGGCGCAACAGCTGCCCACGCCGGAGGAGCTCGGCGATCTGGTGGAGGCCGCGAAGCTGGGACGGGCCGATGTCGCGGCGGTCGCCGAGGAGCTGCGGGCCCGTATGCGGGACCCGCAGCACGCCTCGCCGGCCTCGCCCGCGCCGCCGTCCTAGAAGGTGATCTTCCAGCTGTTGATGTAGCCGACGTCCTGTGCGGCCACGTCCTTGACCTGGAGCTTCCAGACGCCGTTGGCGACCTCGCTCGACGCGTTGACCGTGTACGAGGTCACCAGGTTGTCCGCGGAGTCCGAGCTGGAGTTCTTCAGCCGGTACGCCGTGCCGTCCGGGGCGATCAGGTCGATGACCAGGTCGCCGCGGTAGGTGTGGACGATGTTCACGTCGACCTTGGTGGTGGCCGGGGCGTTGCCCGTGACGCCGGAGACCGTGATCGGGGAGGTCACCGCGGCGGCGGGGGAGTCCGGGATGCTGACGTCCGCCGTGTTCTCGAAGGACGGGCCGGGCGGCACCGTGGTGGCCGCGCCCAGGGTCCAGATCGAGTACGCGATGGCGTCGGAATTGCGGTCCAGGGCGGTGTCGTTGATGTTCGCCGAGGTGTCGCAGGAGGCGTGGTAGCAGCGGTCGAACGCCTGGCCGGAGGTGCCGCCCCACTTCTGGGCCTGGGCCGCCGTCTTGGTGTAGTCGGCGCCGGAGAACAGGCCGCCCACCGGGATGCCCGCGTTCTTGAACGGGGCGTGGTCGGAGCGGCCGTCACCCTCGGTCTCGATCTCCGTCGGGACGCTGATCCCCGCGAAGAACGTCTTGAAGGTCTGCTCGATGGTCGGGTCGTCGTCGTAGACGAAGTAGCCCGGGTTCGGCGAGCCGATCATGTCGAAGTTCAGGTAGCCGGAGATCTTCGCCTTCTCGGCGGCCGGCAGGTTGCTGACGTAGTACTTCGACCCGACCATGCCGAGCTCCTCGGCGCCCCACCACCCGAAGCGCAGGTGCTTGGTGGGCTGCAGGCCCGATCGGGAGACCGCCAACGCGGTCTCCAGGATGCCGGCCGAGCCGGAGCCGTTGTCGTTGATGCCCGGGCCCGCGTTCACCGAGTCCAGGTGCGCGCCGGTCATCAGGACCGAGTTCGGGTCGCCGCCGGGCCAGTCGGCGATCAGGTTGTAGCCGGTCGCGCCGCTGGAGGTGAAGGTCTGCAGCGCGGTCGTGAAGCCGGCCGCGTCCAGCTTGGCCTTCACGTAGTCGATCGAGGCCTTGTAGCCGGGCTTGCCGTGGGCGCGGTTGCCGCCGTTGTTGGTGGCGATGCTCTGGAGCTGCGCCAGGTGCGCCTTGACGTTGGCGACGGGTATGTCGGGAGGGGTCGGCGCCGCGGTGACCGCCGCCGGGGCGGCGAGGGCGGCGGGGGAGGACGCGGCGAACAGGCCGGTGACCGCGATCGCGGCCACGGCGGCGAGACGCCGGGAGACGGACAGGCTCATGTGGGGGCTCCGGGATTCCGTACTGGGGATGTGAACGGAAACGTGCGGGGTATGGCGGGTGAGCATGCGTGCGTCAGTGCGAGCCTGATGTTCAACGAGAAGATGACTGTCAGTCAAGACCGCGATTCGGTCAGGTGAGTTCGGAAAACGGACGATCCCCGCTACCGGTGTTGCAAAGCGGGGATCGTGTGTGCGAGGGGTGTGCTGTTACGCGGGCTCGCGGGCCGGCGCCACCGCCGTGGCGGGCGCCGCGGCCGGCCGCGCTGCCCGGGACCGCCGCGCCGTGCGCAGCGCCTCCCAGGTGAGGATCGCCAGCGCCGCCCAGACCAGCGAGAAGCCGGCCCAGCGGGCGGGCGGCATGGCCTCGTGGAAGTACACGACGCCGAGCCCGAACTGGAACATCGGGGCCATGTACTGCAGCAGCCCCAGCGTGGACAGCGGGACCCGGATCGCGGCCGCCCCGAAGAGCACCAGCGGGATGGCGGTGATCAGGCCGGTCGCGGCGAGCAGCAGGGAGTGCCCGGTGCCCTGCGAGGCGAAGGTGGACTCGCCGCGCGCGGCCAGCCACACCAGATAGCCGAGGGCGGGCAGGAACAGCAGCACGGTTTCGGCGGTCAGGGACTCCAGCCCGCCGAGGTTGATCTTCTTCTTGAGCATCCCGTACAGCGCGAAGGTGCCGGCCAGGACCAGGGAGAGCCACGGCGGACGCCCGTACGCGAGGGCGAGGACCAGGACGGCGGCGAGGCCGATGCCCGCCGCCGCCCACTGGACGCGGCGCAGCCGCTCGCCGAACACGAGCACGCCGAGACCGATGCTGACCAGGGGGGTGATGAAGTAGCCGAGGCTCGCCTCGACGACGGCGCCGTTGTTGACGGCCCAGATGTACGTGCCCCAGTTCACGGCGATCAGCACGGACGCGAGCGCGGTCAGGGCGAGCTTGCGGGGCTGGCGCAGCAATTCGGCCATCCAGCTCCAGCGGCGCAGGACGAGCAGCGCCAGGCCGACCACGGCCACGGACCACACCATGCGGTGGGCGAGGATCTCGATGGCCCCGGAGGGTCTGAGCAGGGGCCAGAACAGGGGGACCAGCCCCCAGATTCCGTATGCGCCCAGTCCGTAGAGCAAACCCGTGCGCTGCTCGTTCTCTGCCTTCACGCGGGCCTCCACTACGACTTTGAGCCAACCTGACGACGGTAGCGCCGAACGGGCAGGAAGTCATGACTGTTTCAAGGAGATACTCATGACATCGAGTGGGGCCGGTCCCGCCGTGTGATCGACTACGAGGCGCCGAGCGCGGTGGTGATCGCCCGGGCCACCGGGGTCGTCGGGCGCCCGATCAGCCGGGCCAGGTCGCCGGTGGTGGACCCCAGCCGGCCGCGCCCGATGGCCGCGTCCACGTCCACGATGATCGCCGCGAAGGCCTCGGGGACCCCGGCGCCGGTCAGCACCTCCAGGTGCGCCTGCGGGGGCAGCTCGGTGTACGCCACCTCCTTGCCCGACTGCTCCGCGACCTCGGCCGCGTACTCCGCCAGGCTCCAGGCGGTGTCCCCGGAGAGCTCGTACACCCGGCCGAGGTGCCCCTCGCCGGTCAGCACCACGGCCGCGGCGGCCGCGTAGTCGGCGCGCGCCGCCGAGGCGACCCGGCCCTCGCCCGCGCTGCCCAGGACCGCCCCGTGCTCCAGGACGGTGGCGAGGTCGCGGGTGTAGTTCTCGTGGTACCAGCCGTTGCGCAGGAAGGTGTACGGGATCCCGGAGTCGAGGATCACCTGCTCGGTGGCCCGGTGCTCCGCGGCCAGGTCGAAGTCGGCCTCGGGGCCGCCGAGGATCCCGGTGTACGCGAGCTGCGCCACGCCCGCGGCGACCGCGGCCTCGACCACGGCGGTGTGCTGGGCCACGCGGCGCCCGATCTCGTTGCCGGAGATCAGCAGGACCCGGTCGCCGGACCGGAAGGCACCGGCCAGGCTCGCGGGGTCGCCGTAGTCGGCGACGCGCAGCTCGATGCCGCGCGCCGCGAGGTCGGCCGCCTTGTCGGCGTCGCGTACGACGACGGCGACGCGGTCGGCGGGGACACGCTCCAGCAGCTCTTCGACGACGAGGCGGCCGAGGGCTCCGGTGGCTGCGGTGACGACGATGCTCATGATGGCTCTCCTTGGTGGGATGCCACCACCTTACGGTAAGCGCTAACTTTTTGACAGTGTCTGCGCGCGTTGATCGTCCGTATGCGCGCCGAGGCCCGGACCTCTCGCGAGATCCGGGCCTCGGGCGGTCCCCGTGACGGCTCAGCCGACGACGGTCCAGGTGTCGTTGCCGCTCAGCAGGGTGCTGAGGTCGCCCTTGCCGCTGCGGTCCACGGCCTTGTCCAGCTGCTCGGCCATGAGCGTGTCGTAGACCGGCCGCTCCACACTGCGCAGCACCCCGATGGGGGTGTGGTGCAGGGTGTCGGGGTCGGCCAGCCGGGACAGCGCGAACGCGGTCGTCGGGCTGGCCGTGGCGGCGTCGTGGACCAGCACCCGCGACTCGTTCTCCGGGGTGACCACGACGACCTCCAGGTCACCGGTGGCCGGATTGCGCACGACGCCCTTGGCGCCGTCCACGCCGAAGCGGATCGGCTGCCCGTGCTCCAGCCGGATCACGGCCTCCTGCGCCAGCTCGTTGTCCTTCAGGACCTCGAAGGCCCCGTCGTTGAAGATGTTGCAGTTCTGGTAGATCTCCACCAGCGCCGTGCCCTGGTGGTCGGCGGCCTGCCGCAGCACCTCGGTGAGGTGCTTGCGGTCCGAGTCCACCGTGCGGGCCACGAAGGAGGCCTCCGCGCCGAGCGCCAGCGACACCGGGTTGAAGGGCGCGTCGAGCGAGCCCATCGGCGTCGACTTGGTGATCTTGCCGACCTCGGAGGTGGGGGAGTACTGCCCCTTGGTCAGCCCGTAGATCCGGTTGTTGAACAGCAGGATCTTGAGGTTGACGTTCCGCCGCAGGGCGTGGATCAGGTGGTTCCCGCCGATGGAGAGCGCGTCGCCGTCACCGGTGACGACCCAGACCGACAGGTCCCGCCGGGAGGTGGCCAGGCCCGTGGCGATGGCCGGGGCGCGCCCGTGGATCGAGTGCATGCCGTACGTGTTCATGTAGTACGGGAAGCGTGAGGAGCAGCCGATCCCGGAGACGAAGACGATGTTCTCCTTCGCCAGCCCCAGCTCGGGCATGAAGCCCTGTACGGCGGCGAGCACGGCGTAGTCGCCGCAGCCCGGGCACCAGCGGACCTCCTGGTCGGACTTGAAGTCCTTCATGGACTGCTTGGCCGCGGCCTTCGGCACCAGCGACAGCAGCGTGGGCTCGGCTTCCGCCTCGGGCAGACTCGCGAGGTCAGTCATTGATGGCCTCCTTGAGGACCGTGGCGAGCTGTTCGGCCTTGAACGGCATTCCGTTGACCTGGTTGTACGACTGCGCGTCGACCAGGTACTTCGCCCGGATCAGGGTGGCCAGCTGCCCAAGGTTCATCTCCGGCACCACTACCTTGTCGTAACGCTTCAGAACCTCGCCGAGATTCCTCGGGAAGGGGTTCAGGTGACGCAGGTGCGCCTGCGCGATCGGCGCGCCGTCGAGGCGCAGCCGGCGTACGGCCGCGGTGATCGGGCCGTACGTCGAGCCCCAGCCGAGTACGAGGGTCCGGGCCTGGTCCGGGTCGTCCACGTCCACGTCGGGCACCTCGATGCCGTCGATCTTGGCCTGGCGGGTGCGGACCATGAAGTCGTGGTTGGCCGGGTCGTAGGAGATGTTGCCCGTGCCGTCCTGCTTCTCGATGCCGCCGATACGGTGCTCCAGGCCCGGCGTGCCCGGAACCGCCCAGGGGCGGGCCAGGGTCTGCGGGTCGCGCTTGTACGGCCAGAAGACCTCGGTGCCGTCCGCGAGCTCGTGGTTCGCGGCGGTGGCGAACGGAACCTTGAGGTCCGGCAGGTCCGCGACGTCCGGGATCCGCCAGGGCTCGGAGCCGTTGGCGAGGTACCCGTCGGACAGCAGGAACACCGGGGTCCGGTAGGTCAGCGCGATCCGGGCCGCGTCGAGCGCGGCGTCGAAGCAGTCCGCCGGGGTCCGCGGGGCCACGATCGGGACCGGCGCCTCGCCGTTGCGCCCGTACATCGCCTGGAGCAGGTCGGCCTGCTCGGTCTTGGTCGGCAGGCCGGTGGAGGGGCCGCCGCGCTGGATGTCCACGATGAGCAGCGGCAGCTCCAGCGACACCGCCAGGCCGATCGTCTCGGACTTGAGCGCCACACCGGGGCCGGAGGTGGTGGTCACGCCGAGCGCGCCGCCGAAGGCCGCGCCCAGCGCCGCGCCGATGCCGGCGATCTCGTCCTCGGCCTGGAAGGTCCGTACGCCGAAGTTCTTGTGCTTGCTCAGCTCGTGCAGGATGTCCGAGGCCGGGGTGATGGGGTACGAGCCCAGGTAGATCGGCAGATCGGCCTGCCGGCCCGCCGCGATCAGGCCGTAGGAGAGGGCCAGGTTCCCGGAGATGTTGCGGTAGGTGCCGGTCGGGAAGGACGAGGTGGCCGGGGCCACCTCGTAGGAGACGGCGAAGTCCTCGGTGGTCTCGCCGAAGTTCCAGCCGGCCCGGAAGGCGGCGACGTTCGCCTCGGCGATCTCGGGCTTCTTCGCGAACTTCTGCCGCAGGAAGCTCTCGGTGCCCTCGGTGGGGCGGTGGTACATCCAGGACAGCAGCCCCAGGGCGAACATGTTCTTGCTGCGCTCGGCCTCCTTGCGGGGGAGCCCGAAGTCCTTCAGCGCCTCCACGGTGAGCGTGGTCAGCGGCACCGGGTGGAGGTTGTACGCCGCCAGGGTGCCGTCCTCCAGCGGCGAGGTCTCGTAGCCGACCTTGGCCATCGGGCGCTTGGTGAACTCATCGGTGTTGACGATGATCTCCGCGCCGCGCGGCACGTCACCGAGGTTCGCCTTGAGCGCCGCCGGATTCATGGCCACCAAGACGTTCGGGGCGTCGCCCGGCGTCAGGATGTCGTGGTCGGCGAAGTGCAGCTGGAACGAGGAGACGCCCGGCAGGGTGCCGGCGGGCGCCCGGATCTCGGCGGGGAAGTTCGGGAGCGTCGAGAGGTCGTTACCGAACGAAGCCGTTTCCGAGGTGAAGCGGTCACCGGTGAGCTGCATGCCGTCACCCGAGTCACCCGCGAAGCGGATGATCACCCGGTCGAGGCGGCGCACTTCCTTGCCACCCGGACCCGGGGGCGTCCGCTGCTCGCCGACCACGGTCCCTTCGGCCCCGTCGGATTGCTCGGCTGGGCTACTGACCTGGCTGGTCACTGAACTGGACCTCCTTCGAGGCGTGAGCCGCTCCCAAGGCCAACCCTACGTCGGAAGGTTTTCCTTCCCTGGGGCGCTCATATTCTGGACCGTCCTCTGAGACGGTCTGTCCGAGAGATGTCGTGCCGTGCGCAAAACATTCCGAGCCCAGGTGCCGACCGGACGCAGATCCCCGCGTGACGCGGGGGGCTGCATCCGGCCATACCTGACAGAGTGTCAGTTGATCAAGACCTTAGATAGGTGAGGACGGCCAGCACGCGCCGGTGATCCCCGTCACTCGGCGAAAGACCGAGTTTCATGAAGATGTTGCTGACGTGCTTCTCCACCGCTCCGTCGCTGACCACCAGCTGCTTGGCCACCGCGGAATTGGTCCGGCCCTCGGCCATCAGCCCGAGCACCTCGCGCTCGCGGGGGGTCAGCCCCGCCAGCACGTCCTGCTTGCGACTGCGGCCCAGGAGCTGGGCGACGACCTCGGGATCCAGGGCGGTACCGCCCCGGGCCACGCGGACGACCGCGTCCAGGAACTCCCGCACCTCGGCCACCCGGTCCTTGAGCAGATACCCCACCCCGGTGCTGGAACCGGCCAGGAGTTCGGTGGCGTACTGCTCCTCCACGTACTGCGACAGCACGAGCACCCCTATCCCGGGGTAGTCGCGCCGCAGCCGCACCGCGGCCCGTACGCCTTCATCGGTGTGCGTCGGCGGCATCCGTACATCGGCCACCACCACGTCCGGCAGCGCATCCTCCGCCGCCAGCTCCGCCACCGTCTTGAGCAGGGCTTCCGCGTCCCCGACGCCTGCCACGACGTCATGCCCCCGGTCGGTCAGCAACCGGGTCAGGCCCTCACGCAGCAGCACTGAATCCTCGGCGATGACCACCCGCACCCTGTCTTCCACGACTTTGCCGCTCCCGCATTTGCTCGTGCCCGAATTCGCTGACTCAGCCAAGCATCCCAGCCTCAAGGCCGGATCAAGGCGGAGCCGGATCAACGAATGGGCGCGGGAGCCGTGTTTTCGGGAGCGGACGGGTGAACGGCGTGGCGCGGGAGTGTCACGCCCGCCAGGGGAGCTCGGCCGTGACGGTGGTGCCCCCGTCGGCGGGGGAGTCCACGACGAACACCCCGTCCACGGCGTCGAGCCGCTCGGCGAGCCCGGCCAGCCCACTGCCGGCCGCCGAGTCCGCCCCGCCCCGGCCGTCGTCGGCGACCTGGATCAGCAGCCGGTCGCCCGACGTCCACACGTCGACGCTCGCCGTACGGGCCCCGGCGTGCTTGCTGATGTTCTGGAGCAGCTCCGAGACGGTGAAGTACGCGATCCCCTCGATCGCCGCCGCGGGCCGCGCCGGGAGATCCACGGCCACCCGTACCGGAACGGCGCACCGCGAGGCCACCGCGGACAGCGCCGCGTCCAGCCCCCGGTCGGTCAGCACCGCCGGGTGGATCCCGCGGGCCAGGTCGCGCAGCTCCTGAAGGGCGATCTTCACCTCCCCGTGGGCCTCGTCGACCATCCGCGCGGCGGCCTTCGGGTCCTCGGTCAGCTTCTCCCTGGCCAGCCCCAGATCCATGGCCAGCGCCACCAGCCGGGCCTGCGCCCCGTCGTGCAGGTCCCGCTCGATGCGGCGCAGGTCGGCGGCGGCGGTGTCGACGACCACGCCCCGGTCGGACTCCAGCTCGCTGACGCGGTACGCGAGCCGGGACGGCCCGAGCAGCCCGGCGATCAGGACCCGGTCGGCGGTGGTGAGCGCCCGGACCACCCACGGGGTGGCGAGCGTCAGCGCGAGCCCGAGGAGGCAGGTCAGCGTGATCTCCACGGGCGAGTCCAGGAAGTACGCGTGGCCCTCGTTCTGGAAGAGCTGCAGCCCGGGCTGGTCCGTGAAGGCGGGGAAGACCCAGAACCAGAGCGGATACAGGAGGCACGCCCACCCGTACGCCCAGAACACCAGCGCCACGCAGAAGCTGGTCACCGCCCAAGGGAAGTGGACCACCGAGTACAGCACGTGCCGCCAGGCGCTGCCGCTCTTGAGCAGCGCCCCCATCGCGGCGAGCGCCCCGCTCTTCTTCGCCCGGATCGGCTCGGGCTCGGCGATGTCGACGCGCAGCAGCCCGCGCACACGCGCCCGCTCCAGCCGCCCGAACCCCCGGCACATGGCGAGGACTCCGGCGAGGACCGGCACCCCGAGGAAGGTGACCAGCAGGCCCGCGCCGAGGCTGACGCCGGTGATGGCGAGGGAGAAGTACACGGTGCTGAGCGGCAGTCCGAGCATCAGATACCCGAACTCCCGCCAGGCCCGCCCCTCGACGGGGGCGCGCAACACCCTGCCGATGCCGCTGCCCGTACGCGTGCTGCCGACCATGATCTGGACCCGCCCTTCCGTCATCCCTCTACCCCTCCACCCTGCCGCCCGCCCCCGCCCCGATCCATGCGGCACGTCGGCCTCTCGGAGGTGGGGTTAACCCCACCCACCCCGCCGGGAGCCAGACGGCCTCAGCCGAAAAATCCAGCCCCGCCGGCGTTTGAGGCGCGGGGTCTGGGGCGGAGCCCTATGTCTTGGAGCCGCGCCCACCCGCCCCCGGACACACGGCGGGACCCCCGCCCAACCCTGGACGGGAGCCCCGCTCGACCGACACTTCAGCCCCGCACGGGCCCCCGCACAGGGACCCGGTCGCGCCACGGCAACTCGGCCGTCACCGTGGTCCCGCCCCCCTCGGGGGAATCCACCACGAACACCCCGTCGACGGACCCGAGCCGTTCCCCCAACCCCGCGAGCCCGCTCCCGGCCGACGTGTCCGCCCCGCCCCGCCCGTCGTCCGACACCCGGATCAACAGCCGCGGCCCCGACCGCCACACCTCCACCGCGGCCATCCGCGCCCGGGCGTGCTTGCTCACGTTCTGCAGCAGCTCCGACACCACGAAGTACGCGATCCCCTCGATCGCCTCCGCCGGCCGCGCCGGCAGGTCCACCGACACCTTCACCGGGGCCAGGCACCGCGACGCCACCGACGACAGCGCCGCGTCCAGCCCCCGGTCGGTCAGCACCGCCGGGTGGATCCCCCGCGCCAGGTCCCGCAGCTCCTGCAGCGCCAGCTTCACCTCACCGTGCGCCTCGTCCACCATCGCCGCCGCCCCCTCGGGGTCCTCCAGCAGCTTCTCCTTCGCCAGGCCCAGCCCCATGGCCAGCGCCACCAGCCGCGCCTGTGCCCCGTCGTGGAGGTCCCGCTCGATGCGCCGCAGGTCGGCCGCCGCCGTGTCGACCACCACCCCGCGGTCGGACTCCAGCTCGGCGATGCGCCGCTCCAGCTCGTCCGACGGAGACAGCAGGCCCCGTACCATCGCCCGGTCCGCATTGGTCAGCACCCGCGCCACGTACGGCAGCACCGGCCACAGCACGAACAGCCCGACCAGCGTCACGCCGAAGGTCAGCACCCCCCACGGCAGCCGCACCAGGTCGTACAGCACGGTCCGCCACGCCACCGGGTCCTTCAGGGCGGTCCACAGCCAGGGGAAGAAGCCGCCCGTCCGCCGCGGGCCGGGGATCGGCGTCGGCTCCTCCACCCGTACGCCGAGCAGCAGGCGGGCCCGCGCCCGTTCCAGACGTCCCAACTGGCGAGACAGGAACAGGCCACATGCGAGCAGCGGAAGACCGATCGCGGTGACCGAAAGGCCGCCGGCGATCGACACCATGCCGATCGTGTAAACAAACCCGACGAGAGTCACTGGGAGATTGCTCAAGAGATGAGCGATCTCCTTCCAGGTCACGGCACTCAGAGCGGCGCGTACGGGAGGGGGCCGATCGTCGCCGACGGCCTGACTGGCTTGAATGCTCGCGGTCATGCCCCCCAGCCTGCCAATTTCGCCACGCCGATGCCATGGGGTGGTCAGGTCGAGGTAAACGGGGGATAACCCCACCCCGCGGGGCCCAGGCCCTAGACTCCCGTCCGTACCAGATCACCCTGATCGTCGACAGTGGCCGAGAAGCGAGGAACGGACGTGCCCGACCCAACGGTATCGACCGTATCCGTGCTCGCCGCGGACTACTTCCGGAGTTATTCGGTCGTCGGCCTCCTGGCCGTCCTCGGTGTGCTCTTCGTGGCCGTGGCCTTCAGCGCGAACCGCCTGCTGCGCCCCTCGGTTCCGACCCCCGAGAAGCTCCTGACGTACGAGTGCGGCGTGGACCCGGTCGGCGAGGGCTGGGCGCACACCCAGGTCCGCTACTACGTCTACGCCTTCCTCTACGTCATCTTCGCCGTCGACTCGATCTTCCTGTTCCCGTGGGCGACGGTGTTCGCCGCCGCCGGTTACGGCGCCACGACGCTGGTGGAGATGTTCATCTTCCTGGGCTTCCTGGCCGTCGGCCTGCTCTATGCGTACAAGAAGGGCGTCCTCGAATGGACGTGACACCGGCCGTGCCACAGACCGAGGGCGTGCTGCTCCCGGAGCCGAAGAGGCTGGGAGTGCTCTCCCGCCTCGCCCCCGAGCCGATGAAGGTGGTCCTCAACTGGGGCCGCCGCTACAGCCTGTGGGTCTTCAACTTCGGCCTCGCCTGCTGCGCGATCGAGTTCATCGCCGCGTCAATGGCGCGCCACGACTTCATCCGCCTGGGTGTCATCCCCTTCGCGCCGGGACCCCGCCAGGCGGACCTCATGATCGTCTCGGGCACGGTGACGGACAAGATGGCCCCGGCCGTCAAGCGCCTGTACGAGCAGATGCCCGAGCCGAAGTACGTCATCTCCTTCGGCGCGTGCTCCAACTGCGGCGGCCCGTACTGGGACTCGTACTCGGTGACGAAGGGCGTCGACCAGATCATCCCCGTCGACGTGTACGTCCCCGGCTGCCCGCCGCGCCCGGAGGCGCTGCTCCAGGGCATCCTCAAGCTCCAGGAGAAGATCGCCCGGGAGTCCCTGGCGGAGCGCTACGCGACGGCGCCCGCTTCCCCGGCTCAGCTGACGAGCGCCCTGGTGACCCCTCCGCCCACCCCGGGGGCAGGCGCGTGAACCTCTACGACTCCCTCCCGGACGGCGCCCCGACCGTCTTCGGCGCCGAAGCCGTCGGCTCCTTCGCCTACGACGTCCTCACCGTCGACGTGCCCGTCGGAAGCTGGATCCCGTCACTGGAGATCGCCCGGGACAAGCTGGGCTGCACGTACTTCGACTGGCTGAGCGCGGTGGACGAGCCGGGCACCGGTTTCCGTGTCTGCGCGCACGTCGTGTCCCTCGAAAACCACCGTGTACGCCGCCTGCTCCTGCGGACGACGGTCCCGCACTCGGCGCCTTCGCTGCCCTCCGCCGTCTCGATCTACGCGGGCGCGGAATGGCACGAGCGCGAGACCTTCGAGATGTTCGGGGTCGTCTTCTCCGAGCACCCGAACCTCGTTCCCCTCCTCCTCCCGGAGAACTTCGAGGGCCACCCGCTGCGCAAGGACTTCGTGCTCGCGGCGCGCGTCGCCAAGTCCTGGCCGGGCGCCAAGGAGCCCGGCGAGGGCGCCGACCCCGAGGGCCCCAAGCGCCGCCAGATGCTTCCGCCGGGCGTCCCGGACCCGAACGACTGGGGCCCGATGAAGGGCCAGCTCCCGCCGGCCCCCGCCCGCCCGGCCCGCACTCCCCGCGCAGCCGGAGCCGCCGCCCCGGCCCGCCGCCCCCGCACCGCCCCCGCGGCCGGGGACGCGGCCGGGGACGCCCCGGCGGAGCCGACCCAGGCCGCCCCGGGCCCGCAGGGCGAGACCCCGCCCCGCCCGCCCCGGCGCACCCGCTCGGTAGCCGACGGCTCCGCGAGCCAGGCGACCCCGGCCGCGCCGGCGGAGCCGACCCCGGCCGCCCCCGGCCCGGAGGGCGAGGCCGACGCGGTCAAGCCCGAGCCGCAGGCTCCCCGCCGCCCGGCCCCCCGCAGCGCGGACGCGCCCTGGCACGACCCGAAGCCCGCCTTCGAGGACCCGGAGCCCCCGGCCGAACCCGAGACCACCGACCCGAACCCGAACCCGAACACCGACAACGGAGGCGACGCGTGAACGACGTCCTCGACGTCGCCCTGCGGCTGATCGTCGTCTTCGCCGTCTTCCTCGTGCTCCCGCTCGTCATCGGGCAGACCGAGCACAAGGTGATGGCCCACATGCAGGGCCGCCTCGGCCCCATGTACGCCGGAGGCTTCCACGGCTGGGCCCAGCTCGTCGCCGACGGGGTCAAGTTCGCGCAGAAGGAAGACATCGTCCCGGCCAACGCCGACCGGCGGATCTTCCAGCTCGCCCCCGCCGTCGCGCTGCTCCCCTACCTCCTCGTCCTCCTCGTGATCCCGCTCGGCCCGAGCACCGGCGCGGTCGGCCAGGTCATCGACGCGGGCCTCTTCTTCGCGCTCGCGGTCATGGGCGTCGGAGTCCTCGGCTCGCTCATGGCCGGCTGGGCCTCGGCCAACAAGTTCTCCCTGCTCGGAGGCCTGCGCACCGCCGCGCAGCTGCTCGCCTACGAACTCCCCATGCTCCTCGCGGCCGCCTCGGTCGCCATGGCCGCCGGGACCGTCTCCCTCCCCGGGATCGTCGAGGCCTTCGAGTGGTGGTGGCTGCCCTGGCAGATCATCGGCGCCCTCGTCTTCTTCACCGCCGGCCTCGCCGAACTCCAGCGGCCCCCCTTCGACATGCCCGTCGCCGACTCCGAGATCATCTTCGGCGCGTACACCGAGTACACCGGCCTGCGCTTCGCGCTGTTCCTGCTCGCCGAGTACGCCGGCATCGTCGTCCTGTGCGGTCTCACCACCGTCCTCTTCCTCGGCGGCTGGCACGGTCCCTTCGGCGGTGACGGCCTCGGCTGGGTCTGGACCCTGCTCAAGGTCGCCGTCCTCGCCTTCGTGGTGATCTGGCTCCGCGTGAGCTACCCGCGACTGCGCGAGGACCAGCTGCAGAAGCTCGCCTGGACCGTACTCATCCCGCTCGCGCTCGCCCAGATCGCGCTCACCGGCATCGTGAAGGTGGCGATCAACTGATGCCCATCCCCGGATCCGGCCTGGCCAAGGGCCTCGCCGTCACCCTGCGCACGATGACGAAGCGCTCGCACACCGCCCAGTACCCCGAGGTGCAGCCCGAACTCCCGCCGCGCTCGCGCGGGGTCATCGGCCTGTTCGAGGAGAACTGCACGGTCTGCATGCTGTGCGCCCGCGAGTGCCCCGACTGGTGCATCTACATCGACTCCCACAAGGAGACGCTGCCGGCCTCGACCCCCGGTGGCCGCGAGCGCAGCCGCAACGTCCTCGACCGCTTCGCCATCGACTTCGCCCTCTGTATGTACTGCGGCATCTGCATCGAGGTGTGCCCCTTCGACGCCCTCTTCTGGTCGCCGGAGTTCGAGTACGCGGAGACCGACATCCACGAGCTCACCCACGAGCGCGACAAGCTCCGCGAGTGGATGTGGACCGTCCCGGCCCCGCCCGCCCTGGACCCCGCCGCCGAGGAGCCCAAGGAACTCGTCGCCGCCCGCAAGGCGGTGGAGAAGGCCGAGGCAGCCGCCGCGGCCGCGGCCGCCGCCGCCGAGGCCGAGGGGGCCGCGGACACGCCGGACTCACCCGGCCCGTCAGCCGACGACACCCCCGACACCCCGGCGGGAGGCACCGCCTGATGTACGCCGCCCACCTCGCCGCGGCCACCGCGGCCACCGGCGCCGGCTCCGGCCCCGTCCCCGGCTTCCTCTCCCCGACGGGCGTCGAGATCGCCTTCGTCCTCGTCGGCCTCGCCACCCTCGGCGCGGCAGCCGTCACCGTCACCACCAAGCAGCTGGTGCACGCCGCCCTGTGGCTGGTCGTCGCGCTCGGCGGCATCGCCGTCGAGTACCTGCTGCTGACCGCCGAGTTCATCGCCTGGGTCCAGGTACTGATCTACCTCGGTTCCGTGGTCGTCCTCCTCCTCTTCGGTCTGATGCTCACCAAGGCCCCCATCGGCCGCTCCCCGGACGCCGACTCCAACAACCGCTGGGTCGCGCTCGGTATCGCCGCCGTCGCGGCCGCCGCGCTCGTCTGGGTGGTCGTGGACGCCTTCCGCACCACCTGGATCGACCTCGACGGCCCCGCCCAGGGCTCCACCCAGGTGTCCGGCGAGATCCTCTTCCGGCACTGGGTACTGCCCTTCGAGGCGCTCTCCGTCCTCCTCCTCGCTGCCCTGATCGGCGCCATCGTGCTGTCCCGCAGGAACGACCCCGCGGACCCGGCCGACGCCACCGGCTCCACCACCGCCGGCACCACCGCAGGCACCGGCGACAAGAAGGGGCAGCGCTGATGCACCTCGCCTACCCCGCCGTGCTGGCGGCGCTCCTCTTCTGCACGGGCCTGTACGGAGTACTCGCCCGCCGCAACGCCATCCTGGTCCTGATGTCCGTCGAGCTGATGCTCAACGCCGTCAACCTCAACCTGGTGGCCTTCGACGTCTGGCTGCGCGACGCCCTGCACGCCGGCCAGGCCCTCACCCTCTTCACCATCGCCATCGCCGCCGCCGAGATCGGCATCGGTCTCGCGATCGTGCTGATGGTGTACCGCAACCGAGGCACCGCGGACGTCGACCACCTGCGCGACACCGCCGAGGGCCACGAGCCGGACAGCGCGACTGGAGCCGCCGCGTGAGCACCCCGACCCTCGCCGTCCTCGTCCCCCTCCTCCCCTTCCTGGGCGCGGTGGCGGGACTCCTCTTCGGCCGCAGCGCGCCCGGCTTCGTCCGGCCGCTCGCCGTGCTGCCGACGCTGGCCGCCGCCGTCCTGGCGGTGCTCGTCGCCTTCCGCCAAGGCGGCGGCAAGGCGATCGAGACCGCGACCGAGCTGACCCCGACCGGCTCGGTGCCGATCGAGCTCTCGCTGTACCTGGACGGCTTCGCCGTGCTGGTGGCCGTCCTGGTCGGGGTCGTCGCCACCTGCGTACAGCTCTACTCGACCGCGTACCTGCGCGAGGACCCGCGCTATCCGTCGTACGCCGCTCTCGTCTCACTGTTCACCTCCGCCATGCTGCTCGTCGTCTACTCCGGCGACCTCATGGTGCTGCTGGTCGGCTGGGAAGTCATGGGCATCTGCTCGTACTTCCTGGTCGGGCACTACTGGGAGACCGAGGCGGCCCGCTCCGCCTCCCTGAAGGCCTTCCTCGTCACCAAGCTCGGTGACGTCCCCTTCCTGATCGGCCTGTTCGCGCTCGCCGCCGACGCCGACTCCTTCCAGATCACGAAGATCCTGGGCACCGTCGCCGCGGGCGGGCTCGACCACCCGACGCTGATCGCACTGCTGCTGCTCGCCGGAGTCGCGGGCAAGTCCGCACAGTTCCCGCTGCACACCTGGCTTCCGGACGCCATGGCGGGCCCCACTCCGGTCTCCGCGCTCATCCACGCCGCGACGATGGTCGCCGCCGGTGTCTACTTCGTCGCCCGCCTCCTGCCGGTCTTCGCGGCCTCGCGGGCCGCGCTGGTGGTCATGGCCGTCATGGCGGCCGTCACGATGGTCGGCTCCGCGCTCGCCGCCCTCGCCCAGGACGACATCAAGCGCGTGCTCGCCTACTCCACGATCGGCCAGCTCGGCTACATGACCGGCGCCCTGGCCGTCGGCGACCGCTCGGCCGCCGTCTTCCACCTCCTGTCCCACGGCGCCTTCAAGGCGCTGCTGTTCCTCGGCGCGGGCGTGATCATCCACGCCGCCGGCACCAACTCCCTCGCCGCCATGTCACGCATGGACGGCCTGGCGAGGCGCATCCCCGACGCCTTCTGGACGATGACGATCGCGCTGCTCGCGCTCGCCGCCATCCCGCCCTTCGCCGGCTTCTTCTCCAAGGAAGCCGTCCTCGTCGCCGCCGAGCACACCGCCACCGGCCACTCGGAGTTCGCCCCGAGCACCGCCGGCTGGGTGGTGCTCGTCGCCGGCGTGCTGACCGCCCTGCTCACCGCCGCCTACGCCACCCGGCTGTGGCTGATGGCCTTCCGCGGCCGGGGCGCCGCCGCCCCCGACCACGGCAAGGAGCCCGTCGCCATGACCGGCGTGCTGTGGCTGCTGGCGATCCCGTCGGTCGGCTTCGGTCTCACCGTGGGCCCCCTCGCCGACTGGTTCGACGGCAAGGAGCTCACCCCGACGGTGACCACCTCGGTCCTCGGCACGGGAGCCGCAGTCATCGGCGCCCTGCTCACCTACGCCCTCTGGCAGCGTGCCGTGGCCAAGGACGGAGCCGCGGCCGGGGTGCCCGTGTCGGTCGCCGCCGCGGAGTCGGCCGCCGAGACCCCCGAGGTCGCCGAGGTCACCCACGACCACCCCGCCGTCCCCGCCGGCACCGCCCCCGACCCCGGCAAGGCGCTGCTCGGCCCGCTGCACCGCCACGCGGCCGACGGCTTCCACCTCGACGCCGTCTACGACCGGCTGTTCGTCCGCCCCGTCCGGGGCGCCGCAAGCCTCGTACGCTTCCTCGACCGCGAGGTGGTGGAGACGTACGTCCGCGGCGCGGGCATCGGCCCCCGGCTGCTCGGCAGCCTCGTACGCCGCGCCCAGACCGGCAACGTGCAGAGCTACCTGAGCGCCCTGCTCGCCGGCGCCGTGGTCCTGGCGATCGCCACCGCCGTCCTCGCCAACGTCAACGCCGGATCGTGAGCCGTGAGTCAGCCGTGATTGATATCAGCCCGTCCGTGATGCAGTTCCTTCTGGCGTTCATCGTGGCCGGACCGCTCGTCGGCGCCGCCGCGGCCCTCCTGCCGGCCCCGCCCGGCCTCAAGGGCAAGAGCCCCGAACAGGCCGTGCTGCGCCACGGCGTGACCGTGACCGGAGTCATCCTCGCCGCGGCCATCGCCCTCACCCTGGGCTTCGACCACGACACCCCGTCCCGCTTCCAGGCGACGACGGACATCAGCTGGATCCAGGCGCTGAACGTCCGGATCCACCTCGGCATCGACGGCATTTCGCTCCCCCTCCTCCTGATGACCGCGCTGCTGTTCTTCCTCTGCGCGCTCTACAGCTACTTCAAGCTCCCCGCGGGCCCCTCCCCGAAGGCCTTCGTCGCGCTGCTCCTGGTCCTCGAGTCCGGCACCCTCGCGACCTTCGCCGTACTCGACCTGCTGCTGTTCTTCCTCGCCTTCGAGATGGTCCTCATCCCGATGTACTTCCTCATCGCCCGCTGGGGCGGTGCTCAGCGGCAGGCAGCCGCCTGGCGGTTCATCCTCTACACGCTCCTCGGGTCCGTCGTCATGCTGCTCGGCCTGCTGCTGATCGGGTTGAACAGCGGCACCTTCGACATGGTGGCACTCGCCTCTGACAATGGGCGCGAACTGTCCCACAGCACCCAGATCCTGGCCGTTCTGGCCATCGGGATCGGCCTCGCGGTGAAGACCCCGATGTGGCCGCTGCACAGCTGGCTGCCGGACGCCCACACCGCCGCTCCCACCGTCGGCTCCGTCCTGCTGGCGGGCGTGCTGCTCAAGATGGGCACGTACGGGTTCGTCCGCATCCTGCTCCCCGCCACCCCCGACGGCATGGCCACCTTCGCCCCCTACCTGGGCGCCTTCGCCGCCGTAGGCATCGTCTACGGGTCCCTCGCCTGCCTCGCGCTGGCGCGCAAGGGCGGCAAGGGCGACCTCAAGCGGCTCATCGCGTACTCCTCCGTCGGCCACATGGGCTTCGTGCTCCTCGGCATCGCGACCATGACCCCCACCGGCGTCAACGGCGCGCTCTTCGCCAACATCGCCCACGGCCTCATCACCGGCCTCCTCTTCTTCCTGGTCGGCGCCCTCAAGGACCGCTACGGCACCGCCGACCTCGACACCCTCGCCGGGGCCACCGGCGCAGCCCTCTACGGCCGCGCCCCGCGCTTCGGCGCGCTCCTGGCCTTCGCCGCCGTCGCCTCGCTCGGCCTGCCCGGCCTGGCCGGTTTCTGGGGCGAGATGCTGGCCCTGTTCGGCGCGTTCGACCCCGCCGAGGGCCTGTCCCGCCCGGCCTTCCTCACGTACATGGCCTTCGGCGCGTTCGGCACCCTGCTCACCGCCGCATATCTTCTGATCGTCGTACGGCGCGTGTGCATGGGAGACCCCAAGGCCGCGAGCGCCGCCCCCGCCGCCCTCGCGGACATCCAGCGCTACGAGTTCGCCGCCTGGACCCCGCTCGCCGCCCTCACCGTCCTCGCCGGCCTGTGGCCCGCGGTCCTCCTCGGCCTCACCGACCCGGCCGTCCAGAAGCTCCTCGCAGGAGGCAACTCATGACTGCCGTGACGGCCGTGACGGCCCTGGCGGTCCTCTCCGCCGAGACCCCGAGCCCCGGCCCGGCCCCGAGCCTGGTCCAGTCCGTCGACTGGCTCGCCGTGGCGCCCGTGGTCATCACCGCCGCCGTCGGCCTGGTCGTCCTGGTCGCCGACCTCTTCGTACCGCAGAAGCACAAGCCGCTCCTCGGCTGGCTCTCCGTCGCCGGCCTGGCCGCCGCGACCGCCACCCTGCTGCCCCTGCGCGCCGGTGACCGCGCCACCTTCTGCCTCACCGGGCCCGGCACCGCCGACCCGGCCGCGTGTAGCTACACCGCCGACCACTTCGCGCTCGTCGTCCAGTTCCTGGTGCTGGCCGGCGCCCTGATCACCGCCCTGCTGTCGGTCACCGCCGTCCGCGACGCGCGCATGCCGGTCGGCGAGTACTGGTTCCTGCTGCTCTCCTCCGCCGCGGGCGCGGCCCTGCTGCCCGCTTCCCGCGACCTCGCCACCCTGATCGTCGCCCTCGAAGTGGCCTCGCTGCCCGCCTTCGCCCTCGTCGGCATGCGCCGCGGCGACCGGCTCTCCTCCGAGGCCGCCCTCAAGTTCTTCCTCTCCTCGGTCACCGCCACCGCGGTCTCCCTGCTCGGCGTCAGCTTCGTCTACGCCGCCACCGGCTCCCTGCACCTCAGCCAGGTCGCCGACCGGCTGGAGAACGTCCCCGGGCAGCTCGACACCCTCGCCATGGCCGGCGTCGCGCTCACCCTCGTCGGCTTCGCCTTCAAGACCGCGGCCGTCCCCTTCCACTTCTGGGTCCCCGACACCTACGTGGGCGCCCCGCTGCCCATCGCCGGCTACCTCTCGGTGATCGGCAAGGCCGTCGGCTTCACCGGCCTCGTCCTCGTCACCGTGATCGCGTTCCCGGCGTACTCCGACGTCTGGGGCCCGGCCCTGGCCGTCCTCGCCGCGCTCACCATGACGCTCGGCAACGCCGCCGCCCTGCGCCAGTCCGCGGACCGCCCGAACAGCGCCGTGCGGCTGCTCGCCTGGTCCTCCGTCGGCCAGGCCGGCTACCTGCTGGTCCCGATCGCCGCCGCCGCGTACTCCGACCGCGACCAGATCGGCTCCACCGTCGCGTACGCCCTCATGTACGCCGCCGTGAACCTCGGAGCCTTCTCCGTGGCCGCCCTGGTGGCCCGTACGAAGCCGCTGCACCGGCTCAGCGACTACCGGGGCCTGTACGCCGAGCGCCCCTTCGCCGCGCTCGCGCTGGCCTTCTTCCTGCTCTGCCTGGCCGGTCTGCCGCCGGGCATCATCGGGCTCTTCGCGAAGATCACCGTCTTCCGGGCGGCGGTCGACGCGGGCCTGGGATGGCTGGCCGTGGTCATGGCCGTGAACGTCGTCATGGCCCTCTACTACTACCTGCGCTGGACGGCGCTGCTCTTCCGCACCCCGGAGGAACCGGCGCCGCAGGAGACGCCCGTCGCCCGTACCACGGTCCCGTGGCCGGTGACGACCGCCATCGTGCTCACCGCCACGGTCGCGGTGGTGCTCTCGGGCGCCCCCCAGCTCGTCCTGCGCTTCGCGTCGGGCAGCCTGTTCCCGCAGTAACCCGTACGGAGCAATCCGTACGGAGCGACGCCCCCCGCTGCCCCGCCGCCCCCGCCCCGGGGGCGGCGGGGCAGTCGTGCCCCGGGAACCCGGCGCCCCCACCTGGCGTTGACCAGTGAGGGAGGGTCCACTGGACCGAAGACCCTCAGTTTCATGACGGGGCTCCCCTGCCGCACCATTTGGAGGGCGTACCGTGCACCGCCGGCACAACGGGCTGAAGACCGCCGTACTCCTCGGCGGGCTGTCGGCACTCATCATCGTCATCGGAAGCTTCTTCGGGCGTGGCGGCCTGATCGTCGCCGTGCTCGTCGCCCTCGGGACGAATGCGTACGCGTACTGGAACAGCGACAAGCTGGCTCTACGCGCGATGCGCGCCCGCCCCGTCAGCGAGTTCGAGGCCCCCGAGCTGTACCGCATGGTGCGCGAGCTCTCCACCTCCGCGCGCCAGCCCATGCCCCGGCTCTACATCTCCCCGACCGAGGCGCCCAATGCGTTCGCCACCGGCCGCAATCCGCGCAACGCCGCGGTGTGCTGCACCGAGGGCATCCTGCGCATCCTCGACGAGCGCGAGCTGCGCGGAGTCATCGGCCACGAGTTGAGCCACGTCTACAACCGCGACATCCTGATCTCATCGGTGGCGGGGGCCCTTGCCTCCGTGATCATGTTTCTGGTGAACTTCGCCTGGCTGATCCCGATCGGCCGGTCGAACGACGACGAGCGCCCCGGCTTCCTCGGCATGCTGCTGGTCATGATCCTGGGGCCGCTGGCCGCGTCCGTGATCCAGCTCGCGATCAGCCGCTCGCGCGAGTACGAGGCGGACGCCTCCGGAGCCCAGCTCACCGGGGACCCGCTGGCCCTGGCCAGCGCCCTGCGCAAGCTGGACGCGGGCACCAAGCAGCTACCGCTGCCGCCCGAGCCCCGACTGGAGACAGCGAGCCACATGATGATCGCCAACCCGTTCAGGCCGGGTGAGGGCCTCTCGAAGATGTTCTCCACCCACCCTCCGATGGCCGAGCGCATCGCCCGGCTCGAACAGATGGCAGGCCGCAGGCAGTGAAAACAATCCTGAACATCATCTGGCTCGTCCTGAGCGGCATCTGGCTGTTCCTGGCCTACTGCCTGGCGGGCGTGCTGCTCTGCATCACCATCATCGGCATCCCCTTCGGGATCGCCGCCTTCCGCATCGCGGTGTACGCCCTGTGGCCCTTCGGCTACACCACGGTCGAGCGGCGCGACGCGGGCGCGCCGTCCTGCGTCGGCAACGTGCTGTGGCTGATCCTCGCGGGCTGGTGGCTGGCCCTGGGCCACATCATCACCGGCCTCGCACTGTGCGTGACGATCATCGGCATCCCGTTCGGCATCGCCAACTTCAAGATGGTCCCGCTGTCGCTGCTCCCGCTCGGCCGCGAGATCGTCCCGACGGACGCGCCGTTCGCTTCGCGCTGAGCGCCCGTACGGCCGACGGCCGCAGGCCCCTGCACACCGTCCCGTCGAGGCCGGTCCGCCCTTCCGGTGGGCCGGCCTTCGGCGTGTGCGTGCGGCCGCTTCCCGTCCGGGCGGCCGCTCCTACTTCTCCCGGCCGAGCCTGTCCGCGGCCTCGGCGGCCGCGGCCATGGCGCCCGCGTCGGCCTTCTCGGAGTCGCCGTCGGCGCGGGAGTACCGGACCGAGACCACCACGTTGCTCCGGCGGAAGACGACCTCGACGCCCCCGTTGCTCCCGGCCATGTAGTGATAGCGGAGGAAGGCCTCGTCCCCGAAGTCCGTCAGATCCGTCGTCATCGGACCCGCCTTCCCCCCGGGCTCCGCCCTCGTGCGCAGGAAGCTGGTGTGCGCCTCGTCCAGCCGCAGGCGCGTCACCTGCACCTGCACGGCCGGCGGGCCGCCGCCGGAGGCCTTCGCCGGGGCCCACGTGCAGTACGCCATGGCCCGCTTCTCCTCCGGCTCCGGTTCCACCGGGACCAGCCGCCTGACCGTCTGCGTCGACACGAGCGCGCACGGGTCGGGATCCGAGGCGAAGTCGCCCTGCCCCGACTGCTTCCAAAGCTGCCAGGCGACGACGGCGACGAGCGCGAGGGCCAGCACACCTATGGCGGTGCGGGCGCGACGGGGCAGTGAGTGCATCGCCGCAGCGTAGTGCCGGACGGGTGGAAAGCCCAGGTCAGGGCGATTGTCAGTGGGGTCGGTCACTATGTGTGCATGAAGGAGAACGAGCAGTTGCCGAAGCAGGTCGCACCCCATGACCGTCATCGCACGCCGGACCACGAAGCGCCCCTGCCGGCGCCGCTGACGCGCTGGGCCGGCTTCAGACCCCGGGCGTGAACCGCCCGCGCACGGCGTAGGCGAGCGCGCCCGCGGCCAGTACCGCCGCGCCCGGGACCACCGAGGTGGCGGGTAGCGCGCAGGCCAGCACCGCACAGCCGGACAGCCCGACCGCTGCCACGGCCCGGTCCTTGACACCTGAATCGAGAGTCCACGCGGAGGCATTGGCGATCGCGTAGTAGACCAGCACCCCGAAGGAAGAGAAACCGATCGCGCCCCGCAGATCGGTGGTGGCCGCGAGCACCGCCACCACCGCGCCCACCGCCGGCTCCGCGTGGTGCGGAACCTGGCGCCGCGGGTGTACGGCCGCCAGCGTGCGGGGGAGATGGCCGTCGCGGGCCATCGCCAGGACCGTGCGCGACACCCCGAGCACCAGGGCGAGCAGCGAGCCCAGCGCTGCCAGGGCCGCCCCGACCCGCACCACGGGGGCCATTGCGGGCCGGCCGGCCGCCCGTACCGCGTCGGCCAGCGGGGCCGACGACTGCGCCAGGCCGTCGGCGCCGAGCACCGAGAGCGCCGCCACCGCGACCGCGGCGTACACGAGCAGGGCGATCCCGAGGGCGAGGGGCACCGCCCGCGGGATCGTGCGCTGCGGATCGCGCACCTCCTCGCCCAGGGTGGTGATCCGGGCGTAGCCCGCGAAGGCGAAGAACAGCAGCCCGGCCGCCTGCAGCAGCCCGCTGCCGCCGATCCCGTCCGCGCCGCCCAGGCGCCCGGCGTCCGCCGCGCCGCAGGACAGGCACGCCACCACGACCCCGGCCAGTACGGCCAGTACCGCCGCCACGATCACCCGGGCGATCCGGGCGGTCCTCTGGACACCGCCGTAACTTGCGGCGGTCAGCGCCACCACCGCCGCGACGGCCACGGCACGCTGCTGCCCGGGCCATGCGTACGCCCCGACGGTGAGTGCCATGGCCGCGCAAGAGGCGGTCTTGCCGATGACGAAGCCCCAGCCGGCCAAGTAGCCCCAGAAGGGGCCCAACCGCTCCCGCCCGTACACGTAGGTGCCGCCGGAGGAGGGGTACCGGGCGGCGAGCCGCGCCGAGGAGAGCGCGTTGCAGCAGGCCACCACGGCCGCCACGGCCAGGGCCGTGAGGAGCACACCGCCCGCGCTGCCCGCCGCATGGGCCGCCGGGGCGAGCGCGGCGAAGATCCCGGCCCCGACCATCGCGCCGAGCCCGACGACGACCGCATCGAACACCCCCAGCGTGCGCCTCAGCTCGTTGTCCACGGGCGGAGGGTAACTGCACTAGTGCTGTGGCCGGGAAGGTTTGCCGGGTCGCGGTGTCCGGTGCGGTGCATCGCAAGGCGGAGGACCGCGTCTCGTACTGGACGTACTTGCGCGGTCCGACAACGCGGCGAGGTGCCGTGCCGGGCGGCGCGCCCCGGTGAACCTTTCCGGTCACAGCACTAGACGGTTCCGGGGAGTACGACCACTTCGGACGGGGTGAACGCGACCGCGACCCGCTCCCCCACGGCCGGCGCACCGGCCAGCTCGCACTCGGCCTCCAGCGCCGGGCCCGCCTCCGGGCGCAGCAGCAGTGCGACGTGCGTGCCGCGGAAGGTGCGCGAGACCACCTCGCAGCCCAGGCCGGCCGCGGCGAGCACCACGCCCGTCGGCCGGATCAGGATCAGCCGCTCCCCCTGCGGCGACCCGGCCGGCACCGGGACCTTGCCCCAGGCCGTCGCGGCGGCCCCGCCCGACACCGTCGCCGGGACCACGTTCTCGAAGCCCAGGAACCGCGCCACGAACTCGGACGCCGGCCGCTGCCACACCTCCAGCGGGGTCCCCGCCTGGGCGATCCGCCCGTCCCGCATCACCACCACCCGGTCGGCCAGCGCGAACGCCTCCCCCTGGTCGTGCGTGACGGCCAGCACGGTGGTCCCCAGCCGGGAGAACAGCCCTTGGAGCTCCACGACCAGCCGCTCGCGCAGCCCCCGGTCCAGCTGTCCCAGCGGCTCGTCGAGCATCAGCAGCCGCGGTGAGGGGGCCAGCGCCCGCGCCAGCGCCACCCGCTGCTGCTCGCCCCCGGACAGCGAGGCCACCGCCCGGCCCTGGGCTCCGGGGAGCCCGACCAACTCCAGCAGCTCCGCGACCTGGGACTCGTACGCGCCCTTCGAGGAACCGCGCATCCGCAGGCCGAACGCGACGTTCCCGGCCACGTCCCGGTGCGGGAAGAGCTGGCCGTCCTGGAACATCAGGCCGACCCCGCGCCGGTGCACGGGCACGCCCGCCTGGTCCGCGCCGCCCAGCAGGACCCGGCCTTCGGCGACCGGCTGGAGCCCGGCGACGACCCGCAGCAGCGTCGACTTTCCGCTGCCGCTCGGCCCCAGCACGCAGACCGTCTCGTGCTCGTCGACCTCCAGGTCCACGGAGTCGACGACCGCGCGCTCGCCGAAGCGGACCGACACCCCTTCCAGTCGAAGCAGCGTCATCAGAACTCTCCCGAGGTCTTGTCGGGTCGCAGTCGCTCCAGCACCAGCAGGGACACCGCGCACACCAGCATCAGAATCGTGCTCAGGGCCATCGCCTGCCCGTAGTTCATCTCCCCCGCCCGCCCCAGCAGCCGCGCGACGGCCACCGGCAGCGTCGGGTGGTCCGGCCGGGCGATGAAGACGGTCGCCCCGAACTCGCCCAGCGACACCGCGAAGGCGAACCCGGCGGCGATCAGCAGCGCCCGCCGCACCAGCGGCAGGTCCACCTCCCGCCACGCCCGCAGCGGGGACGCGCCGAGCACGGCAGCCGCCTCCCGCAGCCGCCCGTCCACCGCGCGCAGCACCGGCAGCATGGTCCGTACGACGAACGGGACGCCCACCAGGGCCTGCGCCAGCGGCACCAGGATCCACGAGGTCCGCAGGTCCAGCGGCGGCTCGTCCAGGGTGATCAGGAACCCGAAGCCCACGGTCACCGCCGAGACCCCGAGCGGGAGCATCAGCAGCGCGTCGAAACCGCGCACGAACCGGCCGCCCCGCCGGGTCAGCGCCGCGGCCGCGAGTCCGCCGATCACCAGGGCGATGGCGGTGGCGGCCAGCGCGTATTGCAGGGAGTTCCAGATCGCCTCCATCGGCGGCACCAGGAAGGTTCCGCCGCCCGCGCCCACGTCCTGGAGCGCCCGGTAGAAGCCGAACCCGTACCCGCCGGGCGCGTCGAAGGATCGTTCCACCAGTACGCCCAGCGGCAGCACGATCAGCAGCGCCACCGTGAGCAGCACCGCGCCGAGCAGGCCGCGCTGCGCGAGCCCGCGGGGCCGGTGCGCGGTGCGCCCCGGGTCCACGAGCCGCAGGGCGGTCTCCCGCTTGCGCACGGTCCGGGCGTGCACGGCGAGGACGGCCCCGATGGCCGCGAACTGCACCATCGTCAGGACCGCGGCCGTCGGCAGGTCCAGGAGCTGCGCCGTCTGCCGGTAGACCTCCACCTCCAGGGTGGAGTACGAGGGGCCGCCCAGGATCTGCACGACGCCGAAGGAGGTGAAGGTGAACAGGAAGACCATCAGCGAGGCGGCCGCCACCGCCGGGGCCAGCGCGGGCAGCGTCACCCGTCGCCAGGCCGCGAACCGCCCGGCGCCCAGGACCCTGGCGGCCTCCTCCTGGCGCGGGTCGAGCTGCGCCCAGAGCCCGCCGACCGTCCGTACGACCACGGCGTAGTTGAAGAAGACGTGCGCGAGCAGGATCGCCCAGACCGTGGTGTCGAGCCGGATCCCCCACAGCTCGTCCAGCAGTCCGCCCCGCCCCACGAGGGCCAGGAAGGCGGTGCCGACCACCACGGTCGGCAGCACGAACGGCACGGTCACCACGGCCCGCAGCAGCTGCTTGCCGGGGAACTCGAAGCGCGCGAAGACGTACGCGCCGGGGAGTGCGATCAGGAGCGTGAGCGCGGTCGACGCGAGCGCCTGCCAGGTGGTGAACCAGAGCACGTCGGCGATGTCCGGCCGGGCCAGCACCTCGCCGACCCGGCCGAACTGCCAGCCCGTGTCCGTCTTCAGCCCGCGGCCGACGATCGCGGCCACGGGGTAGGCGAAGAACAGTCCGAAGAAGACGAGCGGCACGGCCATCAGGCTCAGCCTGACGGCCGTGGACCGCGCGCTCTCCTTCGGAGCACTGCTCACCGGTACTACTTCACGACGAGCGCGGACCATGTCTTGACCCACTGCTCACGGTTCTTCGCGATGGTGTCCGGGGCGACCGTCTGCGGCTGCTCGATCACGACACCGTGCTTGGTGAACAGCTCGGGCAGCTTGGCGTCCTTGACGACCGGGTTCACGAACATCTGGAGGGGCATGTCCTCCTGGAACTTCTTGCCGATCAGGAAGTCCAGCAGGGCCTTGCCGCCCTCCTCGTTCTTCGCGCCCTTGAGCAGGCCGGCGAACTCGACCTGGCGGAAGCAGGTGCCGGTGGCCACGCCCGTGGGGGCCTCGGCCGGCTGCGGCTCGCCGTAGAGCACCTCGACCGGCGGGCTGGAGGCGTACGAGACGACCAGCGGGCGGTCGCCCTTGGCCTTCTTGCCGCCCGCGGAACCGGAGAAGCGCTCGTTGTAGGCCTGCTCCCAGCCGTCGACGACCTCCACGCCATTGGCCTTGAGCTTGCTCCAGTAGTCCTTCCAGCCTTCGTCGCCGTACTTGCCGACGGAGGCGAGGAGGAAGCCGAGGCCGGGCGAGGAGGTCGCGGCGTTCTCGGTGACCAGCAGGTTCTTGTACTCCGGCTTGATCAGGTCGTCCAGCGTCTGCGGCGGGGCGATCTTCTTGTCGGCGAAGTACGCCTTGTCGTAGTTGACGCAGATGTCGCCGGAGTCGACCGGGGTGACCCGGTGCTCCTTGTCGAGCACGTACTCCGGCTTGACCTCGCCCAGGCCCTTGGCCTCGTACGGCGTGAAGATGCCGTTGTCGAGGGCGCGCGAGAGGAGGGTGTTGTCGACCCCGAAGAAGACGTCGCCGCGCGGGGAGCCCTTGGTGAGGATCTCCTGGTTCAGCGCGGCGCCCGCGTCCCCGGACTTCAGCACCTTGACGGTGTAGCCGCTCTGCTGCTCGAACTCCTTGAGGAGCGACTCGGTCACGTTGAAGGAGTCGTGGGAGACGAGGGTGACGGTCTTGGACTTCGGGGCCTCGCCGGCGCCGCCGGCGGACTTGTCCCCGGCATCGCCGCAGGCGCTGAGCGTGGTGACGCCCAGCGCGGTCGCGAGCAGGGCGCCCGCGATCTTCTTGGTGGTGCTCACTGGTGATTCCTCCTGGATGACCAGGAGAAGACGCGGCCCTGCCCGGCGCTCTGGGAGCGGCCGCCGGGCAGGGCGCAACAGCTTGAGTGATGACCGAACTTCCTACCCCGAATGACCGGGGCGAGGTTCAGAGGGTCTGCGGATGACGGTTACCGCACTCTCAGCGCTGTGGCGCTCCCCTGTCGGAATATGAAATTGGTTCGGCCACAGGGTACCTCGTGGCCGAATACGAGCATTCTTGACCGGAATCCCGGAATCTATCGCTCGGAGGCGGCGAGCTGTCCGCACGCGCCGTCGATCTCCTGGCCACGGGTGTCCCGTACGGTCACCGGCACGCCGTGGCGGGCGATGGCCTCCACGAAGGCCTTCTCGTCCTCGGGGCGCGAGGCGGTCCACTTCGAGCCCGGGGTCGGGTTCAGCGGGATGAGGTTGACGTGTACGCGCTTGCCCTTGAGGAGCTTGCCGAGCAGGTCGCCCCGCCAGGCCTGGTCGTTGATGTCGCGGATCAGGGCGTACTCGATGGAGATCCGGCGGCCGGACTTCTCCGCGTACTCCCAGGCCGCGCCGAGCACCTCGCGGACGTTCCAGCGGGTGTTCACGGGGACCAGCGTGTCGCGCAGCTCGTCGTCCGGCGCGTGCAGCGAGACGGCGAGGCGGCACTTGAAGCCCTCGTCGGCGAACCGCAGCATGGCCGGGACCAGACCGACGGTGGAGACGGTGATCCCGCGCTGGGACAGGCCCAGGCCGTCGGGCTCGGGGTCGGTGAGGCGGCGGATGGCGCCGACGACGCGGTTGTAGTTGGCGAGCGGCTCGCCCATGCCCATGAAGACGATGTTCGACAGCCGGGCCGGTCCGCCGGGGACCTCGCCGTCGCGCAGGGCGCGCATGCCGTCGACGATCTGGTGCACGATCTCGGCCGTGGAGAGGTTGCGGTCGAGGCCGGCCTGGCCGGTGGCGCAGAACGGGCAGTTCATGCCGCAGCCGGCCTGCGAGGAGATGCACATGGTGACCCGGTCGGGGTAGCGCATCAGCACGGACTCGACGAGCGTGCCGTCGTGCAGCTTCCACAGGGTCTTGCGGGTGGTGTCCTCGTCGCACGAGATGTGCCGCAGGACGGACATCAGGTCCGGCAGCAGCTCCTGCTGGAGCTTCTCGCGGGAGCCCGCCGGGATGTCGGTCCACTGCGCCGGGTCGTGCGCGTACCGGGAGAAGTAGTGCTGAGAGAGCTGCTTGGCCCGGAACGGCTTCTCACCGATCGCGGCGACCGCCTCGCGGCGCTCCTCGGGAGTGAGGTCGGCGAGGTGCCGGGGCGGCTTCTTGGCTCCGCGCGGTGCGACGAAGGTGAGCTCTCCCGGAACGGGGCGGGCCATGGCAGGTACTCCTTGTAAGACGAAAGGCGCGCCGCAGAAGCAGCGCGCCTTTCAAGAGTAACCGCCCGGCCTGTACGGGCGCCTTCCCGCAGGTCAGCCGGTGCCGACGAACGCCGCCAGCAGCAGCCACACCACCGGTGCGGTCGGCAGGAGCGAGTCGAGGCGGTCCATGATGCCGCCGTGGCCCGGCAGCAGCGTGCCCATGTCCTTGATGCCCAGGTCCCGCTTGATCATCGACTCGCCGAGGTCACCCAGCGTGGCGCTGACCGCGACGGCGAGGCCCAGCAGCAGGCCCTGCCACCAGGCACCTCCGTCGATCATGAACTCCATGCACAGCGCGCCCGCGACCATGGCGAAGGCCACCGCTCCGAACAGGCCCTCGCGGGTCTTGCCGGGGCTGATGCGCGGGGCGAGCTTGGTCTTGCCGAAGCGCCAGCCCACCGCGTACGCCCCGGTATCGCTGACCACGGTCAGGACCAGGAAGGTGACCACCCGCTGCGGACCGTCGTCGGCGGTGAGCAGCATCGCGACGAACGTGGCCAGGAAGGGCACGTAGAACGCCGCGAAGACGCCCGCCGTGACGTCCTTGAGGTAGTCCTCGGGCGGCTCGGTCATCCGCCAGACCAGCACCGCCAGCGCGGTCAGGGCCATGGCCACCCAGGCGCCCTCGGGCCCCCGGACGTATCCGGCGATGACCATCGCCGCGCCGCCGACCGCGAGCGGGACCAGCGGCGCCTTGATGCCCTTTTTCTCCTGGAGCCGTGAGGTCAGCTCCCACAGGCCCACGACGACCGCGACGACGATGACGCCGACGAAGACCGCCTTGACGACGAACAGCGAGGCGAAGATCACCGCGCCGAGGCCGACGCCGACCCCTATGGCGGCACGCAGATCCCGCCCGGCACGCTTCTTCGGCGGCGGGGGCGAGGCGTCCTGCGGTGCCTGCGAAGGCGGAGGCGGGGGGCTGGGCATGGGCTCCTGCGGCGGCATCTCGGCGCGGAACGGGGGGCCGCCGTCAGCGGCGGCCCCCCGATCGCGTGCTTCCCGGTCGTCGAAGTCACGGCCGGCGGCATCGGGCACGATGGGCATGGGCCGAGTCTGCGGGCCCACCAGCGCATCGTATGCGGGACCCGCCGCGACCGGCTCCGCGGCCCAGGGAGAGTCGTTCATCAGACCTCGAGGAGCTCGGCTTCCTTGTGCTTGAGCAGCTCGTCCACCTGCGCGACGTACCTCGCGGTGGTGTCGTCGAGCTCCTTCTCGGCGCGGCGCACCTCGTCCTCGCCGGCCTCCTTGTCCTTGACGAGCTTGTCGAGGGTGTCCTTGGCCTTGCGGCGGACGGCGCGGATCGAGACCTTGGAGTCCTCGGCCTTGGTGCGCGCGACCTTGACGTACTCCTTGCGGCGCTCCTGCGTCAGCTCGGGGAAGGTCACCCGGATGATGCTGCCGTCGTTGCTGGGGTTGACGCCCAGGTCGGAGTCGCGGATGGCCTGCTCGATGTTGCGCAGCGCGCTCTTGTCGAACGGGGTCACGATGGCCATGCGCGGCTCGGGCACCGAGAACGATGCGAGCTGGTTGATGGGCGTGATGGCGCCGTAGTACTCCGCCACGATCTTGTTGAACATCGCCGGGTGCGCACGGCCGGTGCGAATCGCGGCGAAGTCTTCCTTGGCGACGACGACGGCCTTTTCCATCTTCTCCTCGGCCTCGAGGAGGATCTCTTCGGTCACCACGTGCTCCTGCATGTCAGATACGGATGGTTCGGGCGGGCGGGACGGGCTCGGCCCGGCAGGGCGCGGCCCGGCAGCGGTGGGCTCAGGCCCGGGTGCCCTGGTCGCTCACGAGCGTGCCGATCTTCTCACCCTTGACGGCGCGGGCGATGTTGCCCTCGGCGAGCAGTTCGAAGACCAGGATCGGCAGCCTGTTGTCGCGGCACAGGGTGATGGCGGTGGCGTCGGCGACCTTGAGGTCACGGGAGAGCACCTCGCCGTACTCCAGCGCGTCGAACTTCACCGCTTCCGGGTTCTTCTTCGGGTCGGAGTCGTAGACCCCGTCGACGCCGTTCTTGCCCATGAGCAGGGCCTCGGCGTCGATCTCCAGGGCGCGCTGGGCGGCCGTGGTGTCGGTGGAGAAGTAGGGCATGCCCATGCCCGCGCCGAAGATCACGACGCGGCCCTTCTCCAGGTGGCGCACGGCACGCAGCGGGATGTACGGCTCCGCGACCTGGCCCATGGTGATGGCCGTCTGGACGCGCGAGTCGATGCCCTCCTTCTCCAGGAAGTCCTGGAGAGCGAGGCAGTTCATGACGGTGCCGAGCATGCCCATGTAGTCGGACCGGGCCCGGTCCATGCCGCGCTGCTGGAGTTCGGCGCCGCGGAAGAAGTTGCCGCCGCCGATCACGATGGCGATCTCCGCGCCGTCGCGGACCACCGCGGCGATCTCACGCGCGATGGCGTGGACGACGTCGGGATCGACACCGAGTCCTCCGCCGCCGGAGAAGGCCTCGCCCGACAGCTTCAGCATGAAGCGGCGGCCCTTCTTGTCCTGGTCGCTCTTGTCGTCGGATGCGGTGTGGGGGTCCACGCCCTGATTCATGGAGATCTCCTCGTGCACATACGAAGAAGGCCATTGCCGGTGGGTCCTTGCGGTTCCCTCTACGGCAATGGCCTCCTCGTCAGATCTGCGGTCGCCCTGCGCGAGCGCGGACGACTGCCTCAGACCCTACCGGGGTCCGGTGTCCGTCGCGTACGGACGGACTCAGATGCCGACCTTGATGCGGCTGAAGCGCTTCAGGGTGACACCGGCCTCGTCCAGAACCTTCTGGACGGACTTCTTGTTGTCCAGCGCGTACGGCTGGCCAAGCAGGGTGGCGTCCTTGAAGAAGCCGTTGATGCGACCCTCGACGATCTTCGGCAGGGCAGCCTCGGGCTTGCCCTCCGCGCGGGTGACCTCTTCGGCGATGCGACGCTCGGACTCGACCTTCTCGGCCGGAACGTCTTCCTTGGAGAGCCACTGCGGGGCGAACGCGGCGATGTGCTGCGCGACGCCGCGGGCGACCTCGGCGTTCTCCTTGTCGAGCTCGACCAGGACGCCGATCTGGAACGGCAGGTCGGGCATCGTGCGGTGCATGTACGACGAGACGTAACCGCCGGTGAACTGCGTGAAGCGGTCCAGGACGATCTTCTCGCCGAGGTTGGCGTTGGCCTCGTCCACGAACGCCTGGACGGTCTTGCCGGCCTCGATCTCGGACGCGAGGAGCGTCTCGATGTCGGCGGGGGAGGTCGCGGCGACGTGGGCGGCGAGCTGGTTGGCGACGGCCAGGAACTTCTCGCCCTTGGCGACGAAGTCCGTCTCGCACTTCAGCTCGACGAGGACACCGGAGGTGTTGTCGTCGGAGATGAGGGAGACGACGGCACCGTTCTCGGCAGAACGGCCCTCGCGCTTGGCGACGCCCTTCTGACCCTTGATACGGAGCGCTTCCATGGCCTTGTCGACGTCACCGTCGGAGTCCACGAGCGCGTTCTTGCAGTCCATCATGCCGGCGCCGGTGAGCTCGCGGAGCTTCTTGACGTCAGCGGCGGTGTAGTTCGCCATGAGTCTGGGATTCTCTCTCGAAGTCGTAGATCTACGGGTGAACGGCGGAGGCGCCGCGCCCAAGGCGCGGCTCCCCCGCCGTCATCGTCCGTGCTGCGAGTGCCCGGCGCGTGAACGCCGGGCTCTCTCAGTGGGTCAGGCCTGCTCGGCGTCGGCGGCCGGGGCCTCGACAACCTCGGCAGCGGCCGGAGCCTCGGCCTCGACCTCGGCCTCGGCGGCGGCCGGAGCCTCAGCCTCGACCTCGGCAGCGGCCTCGGCCGGGGCGGCCTCGGCGTCGTCAGCCTTCTTGTCGCCCTCGAGCAGGTCGCGCTCCCACTCGGCGAGCGGCTCGGCGGCGGCCTTCTCGCCCGGCTTCGAGTCGCCGGTCGCAGCGCCGGAGCGGGCGATGAGGCCCTCGGCGACGGCGTCGGCGATCACGCGGGTGAGCAGGGTGACGGAGCGGATCGCGTCGTCGTTGCCCGGGATCTTGTAGTCGACCTCGTCGGGGTCGCAGTTGGTGTCGAGGATCGCGACGACCGGGATGTGGAGCTTGCGCGCCTCACCGACGGCGATGTGCTCCTTCTTGGTGTCGACGATCCAGACGGCGCTGGGGACCTTCGACATCTCGCGGATACCACCGAGGGTCTTCTCCAGCTTGATCTTCTCGCGGGAGAGGACCAGGAGCTCCTTCTTGGTGAGACCCGAGGCGGCGACGTCCTCGAAGTCGATCGCCTCAAGCTCCTTCAGACGCTGAAGGCGCTTGTAGACGGTGGAGAAGTTGGTGAGCATGCCACCCAGCCAGCGCTGGTTGACGTACGGCATACCAACGCGCGTCGCCTGCTCGGCGATGGCCTCCTGGGCCTGCTTCTTGGTACCGACGAACATGATGGAACCGCCGTGGGCGACGGTCTCCTTCACGAACTCGTAGGCGCGGTCGATGTACGACAGCGACTGGAGCAGGTCGATGATGTAGATGCCGTTGCGCTCCGTAAAGATGAAGCGCTTCATCTTCGGGTTCCAACGGCGGGTCTGGTGACCGAAGTGGACGCCGCTTTCCAGCAGCTCCCGCATCGTTACGACGGCCATGGCCATCTCCTTGGTTTCTCGGTTTGGTTCCTGACGCCCCGCCGCGCCCTGCCCCGCTGAGGGACCGAGAGACGCTGTCACCAGGCCTTTTCGGGCTGGTGCTGGGGCGTGCGAAGTCGACCCGGTGACCCGGATCGCCACAAGAAGTGTACGGGACCCGGTGGCATGCCGGGTGACGCCGTTGTCCACACCCGCCGGACTGTCCACAGGCCCCGGCGCCGGCCGGGCCCGGGCGGGACCCTGGGCGGTATGACGACACTGCTGCTCAGCCTGTTCCTGACCCTGCTCCAGGCCGTCGCGCCCGGGGTCCGCCCGCTGCCCCCGCCCCTGTCGGTGGCCCGCTGGTGGGATCCGCCGCCGGGTCCGTACGCGGCCGGGCACCGCGGGGTGGACCTGTCCGCGCCGGTGGGCGCGGAGCTGCGCGCGGTCGCCGCGGGCCGCGTCCACTACGCGGGCCGGGTCGCGGGCCGCGGGGTGCTCTCGCTCACTCTCCCGAACGGCCTGCGCACGACGTACGAGCCGGTCCGCCCGCTGGTCGCGGAGGGCGAGCAGGTCGCGGCGGGCCAGGTGGTGGCGGTCCTGACGGCGGGCTCCCACTGCCCGGCCCCCTGCCTCCACTGGGGCCTCCTCGCGGGCGAGACCTACCTCAACCCGCTGGCCCTCGCCCCCCGCCCGACCCCACGCCTGCTGCCGGTCCCCGGCCCACTCTGAGACCGCCCGACCACCCGCCCAGCCGCCGGACGATCCAGCTCCGCCAGCACTTTCAGCCCCGCCGGCGTTTGAGGCGCGGGGTCCGGGGCGGAGCCGGAGCCCCGGGGGCCTCAGCCCCGGACGCCCCGCAGCGCCATGCTGACGGCGGCCTCCGTGACCACGACAGGATCCTCGGCCGCCCCGAGCTCGATCCGCCGAACGGCGGCGTCGACCACGCCCTGGAGCAGCATCGCGGCCAGCTTCGGCTCGGCCTGCCCCAGGGAACTCAAGGCCTCGACGATCATCGCGACGAGCCCGCCGTGGGCCGCACGGATCTTCTCGCGCGCCCCGGCGTCCAGCTCGCTGGCGGAGATCGCCACCACCGCCCGGTGCCGCCGGTCCCCCACCAGCCCCAGCTGACTGCGCACGTACGCCTCGATCTTCGCCTCCGGCGACCCCGCCCCGGACATCGCCGCCTCGATCTCGGCCGCCCACACGGGAAAGTCCACCGCGCACAGCTCTTCGACGACGGCGGCGCGGGACCGGAAGTACTCGTACACGGAGGACCGGGCGAGCCCGGTCCGCTCCGCGAGGGCGGGGAAGGTCAGCGCTTCCGTCCCGCCTTCGGACAGCAGGGAACGCGCGGCGTCCAACAGGGCGCCGCGCTGCATCGACCGGTGCTCGGCCACGGAGGCCGCTCGAATCCTGGGCACGCGTCCACTCTACGGAGGTGCCGCAAGGTCAATGGGCGTCAGCGCCCGACATCTGCCAGCTTCGCCCGCAGTTGCAGCACGGACTTGGTGTGGATCTGGCTGACGCGGCTCTCGGTGACACCCAGCACGTTGCCGATCTCGGCCAGGGTGAGGCCCTCGTAGTAGTAGAGGGTCACCACCGTCTTCTCCCGCTCGGGCAGGGTGTTGATCGCCCGGGCCAGCAGCCGGCGCAGCTCGCGGTCCTCAGCCACCGCCACCGGGTTGTCCGCGGCGGTGTCCTCCAGGGTGTCCATCAGCGAGAGGCGGTCGCCGCCCTCCCCGCCTGCGTGCAGCAGCTCCTCCAGGGCGACGACGTTGGCCAGCGACAACTGACTGAAGACCGTGTGGAGTTCCTCCACGCCGATCCCCATCTCGCCGGCGACCTCGCTCTCGGTCGGGGTGCGGCGCAGCTGGGCCTCCAGCGTGGCGTAGGCCCGCTCCACGGCCCGTGCCTTCTGCCGGACCGAGCGCGGGATCCAGTCCAGCGCCCGCAGCTCGTCGATCATCGCGCCCCGGATGCGGGTGATCGCGTACGTCTCGAACTTGATGGACCGCTCGATGTCGAACTTCTCGATCGCGTCGATCAGCCCGAATACCCCGGAGGAGACGAAATCGGCCTGCTCGACATTGGGCGGCAGACCGACGCTGACCCGGCCCGCCACGTACTTCACCAGCGGCGAGTAGTGCAGGATCAGCTGCTCCCGCAGCCGCTCGTCACCCGAGTCCTTGTACGAGCGCCACAGCACCTCCAGGGACGAGGGCGCGGTGGACCGCACGCTGCCGCGGGCAGCGGGGGGCACCGCAGCGCGGTCAGACCCTGAGGTGTGCTGGGGCATGCTTCGCCTTTGCCGGAGCCGGATTCGTTGGGAGCGTAGCGTGACGGAAGTGTCGCGGTGCGCGAAGAGTACGGGATCGCGCAGGGCTGCATGGGCGCCCCGACTCGCGCGGGCGACCCGGGACCGGCGCCTGGCGCACGGTCCCGGCGGGTGTCACCGGGAAGGCCGTGTCTCTCATCGGCGTCACTCTTTCACCGGAACGCCCCAGGTCAATGACCGCCTCGCCGGGCGCCACCGGTTTGTATGCCTCCTCCAGGTGATTGTCGGGTCAACTGCCAGCCGTCGCCCAGCCGTTCGACGAACCCCAGAGAGTGAAGTTCGTACAGTCTGCCGATGACTTCATCGGTGCCGCTGCCCGCGGCGAGGGCCACCTCCTCCAGGTTCGCCAGCCGGCCGGCCGGAAGTGCTTCCAGCACCCGGGCGGTGTCCCGGTCCAGGAGGTCGCGGGCGAGGACCGGGCCGCGGCGCGCCGGTGCCAGCTCGCCGATGGTGCCGACCAGCTCGATGACCTCGGCGGCGTCGGTGACGAGCGCCGCCTCGCCGCGCAACAGCTCGTGCACCCCGGCGGAGAGCCCGCTGGTGGCGGGTCCCGGGACGCCCATGGTCAGCCGCCCGAGCTCCCGGGCCCGGCGGGCGGTGACCAGGGATCCGCTGCGGTGGGCCGCCTCCACCACGACCGTGCCCCGGGTGAGGGCGGCGATGACGCGGTTGCGCAGGACGAACCGGCTGGGCGTGGGGTGGCTGCCGGGCGGCAGTTCCCCGATGACCAGCCCCTGCGCGGCGATCCTGGCGAGCAGCCCGGAGTGTCCGCGGGGGTACGCCACGTCCACCCCGCAGGCCAGCACCGCGGCCGTGGCTCCGCCGGAGGCGATGGCCCCGCGGTGGGCGGCGGCATCGATCCCGTACGCCGCGCCGGAGACGACCACCCAGCCCCGCTCGGTGAGCCCGGCGGCCAGGGTCTGGGCCATGTGCGCCCCGTACGGGGTGCAGGCGCGGGCCCCGACCAGGGCGACGGAGCGCAGCGCCCAGGTCCGCAGGTCCGGGCGGCCCCGCAGCCACAGCCCGACGGGCCGGGCGTCGCCGAGGTCGTCCAACTGGGTCGGCCACTGCGCCGACCCCGGGCACACGAACCGGCAGCCCACCTCGGCGGCGGTCTCGAGGTCGCGCCGCGGGTCGGCCAGGGCAGCCCGCCTGCGGTACCCGGCGAGCCGGTCCGCCCCGACCCCGTCCAGCACCCCCGCCCCCGCCTCCTCCTCGCTCCCGTCGAGCAGCCGTATCAGCCCGACGGCCCCGTGCTCACGAAGCCACCGCCCCCCGATCTCCTCGCCGGGCTCCAGCACCCGCGTCAACGCCACCCGCGCGAGCACCTCCGGCGTCATGACCGCTCCCCCGTCATGAGCGGGACCCCCCGTGCGATCCCCGTACGCAGTTCGAGGGCCACGGCGACGTCGAGCGGGTCGGGGCGGTCCCGTCCCGCGAGGTCCGCCACGGTCCAGGCGACCCGCAGCACCCGGTCGAGGCCGCGGGCGGTGAGCAGCCCTCGCTCCAGGTCCCGCTCGGCCTGGGCGAGCGCTCCGGGGGCGGGCTGCCAGCGCGTGCGCAGCTCGCGTCCGGGAACCTCGCTGTTGATCCTCCACGGGGTGTCGGCCAGACGGTGGGCCGCGCGCGAGCGCGCCTCCCTGACCCGTTCGGCGACGGTGGCGCTGTCCTCGCCCCGCCCCTGTTCGGTCAGCAGATCGGACCTGCTGACCGGCTCCACCTCGATGCGCAGGTCCACCCGGTCCAGCAGCGGACCGGACAGCCGGGCCTGGTAGCGCCTGATGGAAGAGGGGGCGCAGTCGCAGCCCGCGCCGTGCAGGGTGTGCCGCCCGCAGGGGCACGGATTGGCCGCCAGCACCATCAGGAAGCGGGCGGGCAGACGCACCACCCCGGCCGCGCGGGCCACCACGATCTGCCCCGATTCGAGGGGTTGGCGCAGCGCGTCCAGCACTTGAGGACGGAACTCCGGTGCTTCGTCGAGGAACAGCACTCCTTTGTGTGCCAGCGAGACCGCGCCGGGTCTCGGCAATCCGCTGCCGCCGCCGACCAGGGCCTGCATCGTCGCCGAATGGTGGGGCGCGCAGTACGGCGCGGTCGTCACGAGGGGCTCGCCCGGCGGCAGGATTCCGGCGACCGAGTGGACGGCCGTGACCTCCAGCGACTCCTGCCGGGTGAGCGGGGGCATGATTCCCGGCAGCCGCTCGGCCAGGAGTGTCTTTCCCGCTCCGGGCGGACCGCTCAGGAAGAGGTGGTGCCCCCCGGCCGCGGCCACTTCCAGGGCCCGCCGGGCGGAGCGCTGCCCCGCCACGTCCGCGAGGTCCAGCCCCTCCGCGCCCCCGGCGCAATGCGCGATGCCCAGGCCCGCGCCCGGGAGGGTCAGGCCCGCCAGCATCGGGTCGGGGCGGCCGGGGCGGTCCGGGGGGTCTTCGTCCGGGACCACGCCGTCGGTCAGGACCGCGATGAGCTGGCGCAGGCTGCGCACGCCCAGCACCGAGACGTCCGGGACGAGGGCGGCCTCGGCGGCGCACTGCTGGGGCACCACCACCTGCCGGTAGCCCGCCTCGGCGGCGGCGAGGACCGCCGGGAGGATCCCCCGGACCGGTCGCACCCGGCCGTCCAGGCCCAGCTCCCCGATGAGTACGAGATCGGTGATGGCCCCGGGGTCGACCACCTCGGCTGCGCCCAGCACCGCCGCGGCCACGGCCAGGTCGAAACCGGCGCCTGATTTCGGCACCGAGGCCGGGCTGAGCCCGACGGTGAGCTTCTTCTGCGGCCAGGCGGCGCCCGAGTTGGTCAGTTCCCTGATGATTGGACGTGTTCAAGCGTCAGGGGAGGCATGGGTTGAGCGAGTGGCGTGTGGTGTGGGTGCCGGATCCGGGGCAGTGGGGGACGCTGCCGACGGAGGCCGTCTTCGGGGTACAGAACCTGCCGGAGGCTGTTGCCCGGATTGGGCTGCGGCCGGGCGATCCGGTGTTCTTGGCCCCGGATTGCAGGGTGGACCGGGATTTGTTGGATTACGTTCGGTCCGCTGAATTCCAGATGCTGGAAAGGGAATCGAAGCGGAATTATGCGACGGACACGCGGTCGCTTCTGACTTTCCTGTCCTCTCGTGGGGTGCCGTGGCGGGAAGCGGCGAGACGGGATCTGAGGGACTACCGGCACTGGCGATGCCAGGCTCCGGAGAATCCGCGCCGGATCAGCGGAACGAAGTGGGACCGGGAGGCAGCTGCGTTCACCAAGCTGTACAAGTGGGGGAACATCCACCCGCTGCCGGTGGACGTCTCGCGGCGGGAGGACCGAGCTGCGGACTCGGTCAGCTCAAGGGTGTCGTGGCTGACGCCGCGAACCTGGGGCTTGTGGTCGGACGTCGGGCTGCGTGGCCACACCCGTGCCGGGGTGGCGGCACCCGGGTGGGAATCACGGACTGAGCTGCGCAACACCAGCTTCGTGCAGCTGCTGCTCAGCTCGGGTCTTCGCCGGCAGGAGGGCGGGGCGATGCTTACCTTCGAGCTGCCCACCCAGCGCCTTCGCTACGGCCGTTACTTGCACGGCCGCGTCGCGGGTGCATTGACCAGGGCGAAGCGGACCCGGACGTTCTATGCAACGGCAGATGCGGTCGGTCAGGTCGAGAGCTACGTCGAGTCGGAGAGGGCGTGGGCTGTCCAGCGCGCCCAGGCCGAGGGCCGCTACGAGCGTCTGCCCGTGATGCGGCTGGTCACGAAGGTGACGCACGGACTCAAGCCGAAGGTCGAGTGGGTGGATGCCGACGGCGTCGTCGGTGAACAGGAGCTGAGCCGCCTGGACTGGCGTGAGCGGCAGTGGCTGTTCCTGGAAGGCCCGGACGGTCCGGAGCCAGCATGGTTGTGGCTGACCGAGCAGGGCATGCCGATGGACCCGGACCGATGGAACGGCGTGTTCAGGAACGCGAACCTGCGCTGCGAGGAAGTCCTGCTCAGGCCCGAGGAACGCTCGATCAAGCGGGAGTTCCGGCTGGCGGACGTGCGGGGCAAGAGTCCGTACGTCACACCGCACTCGTGCCGGCACTCGATGGCGCTCTACATGCTGATCCTGCTGAACGAGCTGTTCGAGAAGCGCTACGGGCTCACGAGGAAGGACCGGCGGGACTTCGCGCTGCTGTTCGGCGATCCGTGGTGGCTGGTGAAGACTCTGCTCGGGCATGCGGACGTGGAGACGACGAAGCGGCACTACCTCGCGCCCGTCGCCCACCTGCAGCTGGAGTCGATCCTCGCCGCCGTGGAGGCCACCGATGAGAGCGAGGACGTCGAGGACCTGGACGGGATCTTCGCACGGCTTGCCCGGGACTCGGAGGGCATCCAGGATATCGACACGCTCCTCGAGGCGGCTTCGTGACCGGCCGGGGACATCGGGCTGTTCTGCCTCCGCCCGATCACCGCACCGAGCCGCCGCTTGCTTCGGACGGGCTCGTGGTGACCGTGGTCAACAAAGCGGGCCATAGCAAGGGGTTCGACTTCGCCGGTCTTCCCGTCGCCGAGCCGATGCAGCGGTCCCTGGCCGCCGTCTTCGCCGAGCAGTCCCGCAGTTGGACCAGCCACGGCAGCGCGGACAGTTCCTGGGGCAAGGTGGTGCTGTTCGCACGCTTCCTTTCAGAGCTGGAGAAGGTGCCGCAGGACCTGGAGGACCTGACGGCCGCCATGCTCAAGCGCTGGCGAGCCCAGCACATCGTCTCCAACACCGGCAGGACCACCTTGCAGTCGGTCCGCTCTCTTCTGCGGAGGGACCCGCGGATGGGCACCGGCCCGGTCGCCGAGGAGCTCGCCCGCCGCATCCCCCAGGCCAGGCCCAGTAAGCAGTCCTATGACGAGGCGGAGCGAGAGCGGGTGCTGCGGGCGGCCCAGCGGCAGTTCCGGGCCGCGTTGATGCGCATTCGGGAGAACACCGAGCTGCTGGAGCGCTGGCGGGCCGGGGAACTGTCCGCGGGCAGCCGCGAATGGCGCATCGGCCAGGTCCTCGAGCACATCGCACACACCGGCGATGTCCCCCGCGCTCTCGCGCCCAGCGGCCAGTACTACGTGAGGAACCGCAGGCTGCTGGGCGGCCTGGGTGCTGAGCGCACATGGGGTCTTCTGTTCCTCACGCGCGGGGATCTGACGGCACTGGCGGTGCTGCTGACCGACCGGTTCGGGTGGAACCTGTCCGCCTACGACCGCATGCCGACGCCCACGACGATGCCGTCGGCCGGCGAGTCCAGGACGGTGACCTACCAGGTTCAGGTCGAAAAACGCCGGGCCGGCCGAGGGCGCTGGTTCTCCACGGAGAACATCACCGACTCAGGAGCCGATTCTCCCGGGCGGCTGATCACCCAGGCACTGGAGGCGACCGCGCACGGCCGCCGGCTCGCCGCCCGTCTGGCACCGGGGGTCGACCTGCTGATGACCGCGCGCACGGTTCAGCCCGGGAACGAACTCCATGAGCTCGACCGGCCCCGCCCGGTCGGCCCCCTCGTCTTCGGCGTGTCTTCCGGTGACGCGAGGCACTGGGCGAAAGGCCACCAGTTGGGCGGTTCGCCTTTCCAGCGGACCCGCAGGACGACGGTGACCCGTGAGGGCCGCCCGTTGCAGCACACGCGGGGCACCCACGAGAGCGTCTACGTCCTGCCCGACAAGCATGTCCAGCGCGCTTCGCACGGAGTGTTCGAGGACGGGGCCTTGGATGCGCTGGAACAAGCACGTAGCACCGTTTTCATCGGCCACCTCAGCCAGGTCCCGATACCGGAACACCAGGAGACGGCGACAGCTGATTGCGAGGACGAGACGTCCAGCCCCTGGCCGGCCTCGGACGGGGGATGCGCGGCGGACTACCTGCTCTGTCTGGCCTGCCGCAACGCTCACGTTCACCCCGGGCACCACCCGCGGCTGGCCCACCTCCACCAGCGGCTGCAGAGCCTGCGTTCCGCTCTTCCCGATCATGTCTGGAACGAACACTGGCGCGATCACCTGCTGCGGCTGGAGGACCTGCGCGACAAGGTCGGCCCCGCCGCCTGGAGGGCCGCGCTGGCCCGGGTCGAGGAGACCGACCGAGTGCTGATCGATCTTCTGCTGGAAGGAAGTGTCGCCCCGTGATGACCGCCCTCGCCGTCGAGGACGACCCGTATTCGCTGCCCATGCCCACCGCGGAGAGCCCTGTCGTGCTTCCGCGATGGATCCGGCCCGGCAATCGGCGCCCCAACTCCCGATACCAGGACATCATCTGGTCACTGGGCCCGCTGATCGACAACCCCGGCAAGGCCATCGCCTCGATCTCCTGGAAGGCATGTCCCACGGAGCTGCGTGATCAGGTGAAGCAGCTCACCTGGACCATGATCAACGGAGAGTTGCGCGCCACCTACCTACAAACCCGCGGGGCCAGGGCCCGGTCCCGGCATGCCGCCGGCTCCCTGCAGGAGACATGCCGCGAATGGATACGGCTCGCCCGATGGCTCCATAAGCAGGGCGTCACGGATCTCTCCGCCTGCACCGACCGCGAGTGGCGTGCTTACGCCTCCCAGCGCTGGGCACGCATCTCCGACCGGCGCCATGCCGAGAAGATCCTCAGCCGGTTGACGGGCCTTTGGGCATTCGACCAGCTCACCGCCCGCCCCTTGGGTGTCACCCGTCCGCCTTGGGACACCGAAGGCGTCGACGACTTCCTTCCTGCGTCCCACGCCGCCGCCGACGGCGTGGAGAACACGACCGAGCCGCTCGATCCGCAGGTCATTGGGCCGCTGCTGATGTGGGCCATCCGGGTGGTCGAGGACTTCGCCGGCGACATCCTGGCCGCCTGGGCCGAGAACCGCCGCCTTACCGCTCTGGCCGGCGCCAACGGGGCCAGTCCCGAGGGCCGGACCGCGCTGAAGGGATACCTACTTCCCCTCGTCGACAGCGGAGCCCCGCTGCCGAGCACCGAGCTCCAAGGCACCCACCGGCTGGCCCGCACGTTCCTTGCTGCCACCACCGGCGCCAGCATCGGCCAGGTCGACCGGCTCAGCAATGACTTCGAACTCACCGCGCTGGCCGCACAGCGGCCAGGCCCCTGCCCGATGCAGGTGCCGGTCACCGGGCGGATCGGCCAGAAGCCCTGGCGCGACCACCTGGACTTCAACGAGGCCGCCACGCTGATGAGACAGCTCGGCACGGCCGCTGTGATCATCTGTCTTTACCTGACAGGCATGCGTCCTCAGGAGGTCCAGGGTCTGCAGTCCGGTTGCTGCCCCGATCCTGAACTCGCTGCCGACGGCACCCCCGGCCGGCACCTCATTCGCGGTCACCACTACAAGAACGTCACCGACGACGACGGCAACCACATCTCCGCCGGGGAGGAGCGGGAAGTCCCATGGGTGGCCATCACGCCCGTCGTTCACGCCATCCGCGTCCTGGAGCGCATGGTTCCCGCCGGCGGACTCCTCCTCAGCGCCGCCCACCACGACTTCGCCGGCCAGCGCCGCTTCCACGGCGCCTTGAAGCACAGCGGCCTGAACAGGCGCATCGAGGACTTCATCGCGTGGGCCAACCGCGAAGCCCACGCCCATGGACTGCCCGAGCAGGCTATCCCCAGGGACCCGCACGGCGCGGTCGGCATGTCGCGCTTCAGACGAACCCTGGCCTGGCACATCGCCCGCCGCCCCGGTGGGCTGGTCGCCCTCGCCATTCATTACGGACACATGCGCACGGTCCTGGACGCCCGCACCTCAAGCGGCTATGGCACGCGCAGCCGCCGCGGCATCCACGGCGTCCTCGACGTCGAAACCGCGCTTGCTGCCGCCGACACCGCGGCCCGGCTGCGTGACCGCATCGCAGCCGGCGAGAAGATATCCGGCCCCGCCTCCCGACGGGCCGTCACCGCCGCGGCAACCACTCCGCACTTCGAGGGCCGCATCGTCCCCCACACGTTCGCGAAGAAGGCAGCGGCCTTCCTGGCCCGTGATGGCGTCGTGCTCTACGACAATCCGGACTCGTTCCTGATCTGCGTGTTCAAGCGCGACAACGCCCTCTGCGATCCAGATCCGGATGCGACGGCGCCACGGCAATACGCTTGCCAGCAGGGCTGCGGCAACGCCGTCCGCACTGATACCTATGCACGGCAGTTGCGGCATAAGGCTGACGAAGTCGACCGCAAGGCCGTCGTCCTCCCGGAGAAGCTTGCCAAACGGATGCGGCGCAATGCAGACAACTTCCGCAAGATGGCCGACACCCACGACGCCACCGCGCAGACCGTCGAGGCCCTGACATGAACCAGCAGAACCAGGAAGAACGCACCCTCATCCGTGAGGCGATGGACCGGCTTCTGGCCGGGCAGGCCACCGCCTCCAACGGCAGTCTCACCGTCGTTGCGCTCGCCGCTGAGGCCGGCGTCCACCGCATGGCCCTCATGAAGCGGCACTCGGATCTGAAGAACGAGTTCTACGAGCGCGTCCGCAGCGAAACCCAGCAGATCCCGGAACCTGAGAAGCGGCTGCGGGAAACCGTGGCCAAGCTCAAGAAGACCATCACCAACCAGAACACCGAGCTCGAAGAGCTCCGCCAGTTGGTGACCCGCCTGACTCTTGCCAATGCCGTTCTCACCACCCAGGGGAAGGAAGCGTCACCGGAAGCCGTCCCTGCCCCGGCCCCCGACAACGTGGTCCCCTTGCGCCCACCCGCCCGCTGAGAACCCCGGAGCGGACGACCGTTCCATCCGCAGGAACCCGCTCGCGCTGATGCTGGCACTGCTCGAACAAACGGCTGAGCACAGATATCCGTACGCGGCGGTGCACGACGAAGTCGTACGCAACCGGGGACGTTTCCCCGTACTTTCCCCCCTCGAGGGGGGAAAGTACGGGGAACGTGCTCAGGCGGCGACGCCGAGTTCGGTGCGGGTGCGGTGGATGAACTCGCGGACGGCCGGCTCCCGCCGCCAGGGGGCGAGGGCGGTGTTGAACTCGCGGACGTAGTCCTTGGCCCGGGAGGACTGGACGCGGGCGAGGATGTCAACGGAGCGGTGGCCCAGCTCCAGGCCCTGGTCGAGCTGGCGGGCCTGGAGATGGGCAGTCCCCACGATCGCCAGCCGCATCCCCACCGAACGGGTGAACACCCCCGACGGCATGGCAGCGGCCCGCTGATTCCAGGCCAGCGATGCCTTCGGGTTCTTCAGGTCGCGGAAGACCTCGGCGGCATCCGCGGACAGGCGGGCGTGGTGATAGAAGTCGATCCAGGCCGGCTCGTCACCGGTGCTCTCGTCGGCCTGGCTGATGAGGTCCTCGGACGCGGCGAGGGCCCGTGAGGCGGCCCTGGCGTCCCTCTCGCGGGCATGGGCACGGGCCTCGATCAGCTTGGTGAATGCCAGGACACGCGGGGCGGCCTGGCCCTTCGCACGTTCGAAGGCGCCCTGGGCCATATCGACGGCCTCGGAGCCGAAGCCCCGAAGCAGCGACTGCATCGCCATCGTGGTCAGCACATAGCAGCCGAGCTGGACGTCCCCGCCCGCGCGGGCCAGGCGGAGGGCCTGGATGAAGTGCCTTTGGGCGACATCGTGCTGGCCCACGTCGAAGGCCGTCCACCCGGCCAGCCGGGACAGCTCGGAGGTGACGGAGAACAGGTCGCGGCCGACCGCGTCGGTGAAGGAGCCCCGCAGCAGCGGGGCGGCCCGTTCCTGAAGGCAGACGGTGACGGAGTTGGCCTTCCAGTTCCCGCCGCCGTATTTGGAGTCCCAGCGGCGGGCCTCGTCGGCCGCGTCCCGGAGTTCTTCCAGGTCGGCCCGGCCGACCTGCTTCTTGCCGCCGGCCACATCTGCGGCATCATCGGCGGGGGTGACCAGCCAGCGGGTCACGGGGGTGGTGAACGCGGACACGGCGAAGCCGGATCCGGTTAAGAAGTCGCGGCGGTTCACGAAACTCCAGAACGACGTGGCCACTCGGACCGCGTCAGCACGGTCCCGGGGGAAATCCAACCCCACATCCGCGTCCGGTGTCTCGGCCTCGCCCATACCGATTTCGCCAAGCGCCACCGGACGGCCGAGCCGTTCGGCGATCGCCTGCGCGAGGAAGGTGGGCACCGGCCACTTGGGGATCATGCCCCGTTGGCACCAGTTCGCGATGGAGGTATGCGAGTAGTCAGTCTCCAGCCCGGCCTGCTGGGCGAGCTGGTTGACCCGCAGGGCCAGAGACTTGTGGCTCGCGCCGCAGGTCTCGATGAGCCGGTCCAGGTCCGCGTTGGGCGGACGCTTCCGGCGGCTGGTCGACGCCACCCGAATCCCCTTTTCCACCAGGTCAGCAACATGGTGCTGACGAGGAAACGCCACGGGGCCGGCCTGCGTCGACATGGCATTTTCAGTCGTACGCATTCCGGCTGGGCACGGGAAGCCGCACGCGCTTCCCGCGTCTTGAGGCACTGAGCGTATTGCCATGCGGACCCTGGGTGAACCTGCTTTGCGAGTTGTGAGCCCCCCTGCGAGCCCTCCCTGGTGATCGGGCTAGCCGGTGTGATGAGGACGCAGGCCACCGCCGGGACGGCAGGAAGGGCTCCCGGTGGTGGCCGCCGCCAAGGCACCACGACTTCACGCTCGGGGGTGAACCAGATGTGCGGAATTGCAGGACTGGCCGGAGGCGACGCCGTCCGGCACGAGAAGACCGTCGCCGCGATGGGTGCCTCGCAGCACTACCGCGGCCCGGACGGCACCATGCACGCCGCCAGCAGCGACCGCCGGGCGGTGCTGGCCATGAACACGCTGCTGATCGTCGACCCGCAGGCCATGCCCGGCCCCTACCTCGACCGGGCCACCGGGCTGTTGCTGGCCTTCAACGGCGAGATCTACAACTGGCGATCCCAGGCCGCCGCCTGGGGCATCGAGGTCCACGACCGGGAGTCGGACGCCCACTTCCTGCTGCGGGCCTGGGCCAAGATCGGCCCGTCCTGCCTGGACGGCCTGGACGGCATGTTCGCCCTCGCCGTCTATGACCCGAGGGTTGCGAAGCTGTTCCTGGCCCGCGACCGGCTTGGGGAGAAGCCGCTCTACTGGCGGCTGGACGGCGGCCGGCTCGCGTTCGCCTCCGAAGTGACCTCCTTGACCGGCTACGGATCGGCCCCGCTGGTCTTACGGCCGGAGGTCACCGCGATCGAGACCCCGACCGGGGTCGACACCCCGTTCCAGGGGATCCAGCTGCTGGCGCCTGCCACGCTGCTGTCCTTCGACGTCACTACCGGCTCGATCGACCAGATGACCTGGTGGCATCTGGAGGACCGGTGCCCGTTCACCGGCAGCTACGACGAGGCCCTGGCGAAGTTCTCCACGATCCTGGCCGACCAGATCCCGCTCAGGTCCCCGGCCTGCGACTTCGCCCTGCTTCTCTCCGGCGGGCTGGACTCGGCGGTGCTGGCCTACCTGATGCAGCCCCCGGTCTGCGTCACGGTCCGCTACCCGGGCCAGGACCGCTTGGACGAATCGTCCACGGCCGCCGTGATCGCCCGGGACATCAAGGCCGAGCTGGTGGTGGTCGAGCCGGACCACGTCGACTTCACCCAGGCTCTGCCGCACATGATGCGGGCCCTGGACTACCCGATGGGCAATGCCAGCACCTTTTCGGAGCACATGGCCTACCAGAAGATCTCCGACCTCGGCCTCAAGGTCGTGGTCGGCGGCCTCGGGCCGGACGAGTTCCTGATGGGATACGTCCGCCAGGCCCTGGTCCTCTTCGGCCCCGATGCCGTCCTGAACGCCGGGCTGGAGGCTTACCGGCCGCTGGCCGCCAAGCTCATGCACGCCGCCGACGAGCCCTTGGACCCGGCGGAGGCGGTCACCCGGCTGATCCTTCGGGGCCCGGACCCGGACGGCCGTCTCCGTGATCTCGTCGCCGACGCGATGGCCCGCGCGGGCGGGGACCTTGCCCGCGGCCTGACCCTGGCGGATCTAGCGACGGCCTGGAGGCCGCTGGTGATGACCAGCGACAAGCTCGCCTCCGCCTACGCGCTCGAACGCCGTTCCCCCTACCTCGCCCGCGACCTGGTCGAGTTCTCCTACCGGCTCCCCGTCGAGCACAAGATCGCTGACCCGGCCCAGGGCAAGCGGATCCTGCGGGACGCCGCCAAGGCCCTCGGCCTGCCGAAGGAGGTCTGGGCCAGCCGGGACAAGCTCGGCTTCGCCTCCCCGGTCCCCTCCTGGCTCAACGACAACCTCGCGGACTGGGCAGACACCCAGATCCGCATGGCTCTCACCGATGCCCCGCCCGCGTTCCGCCCCCTCCTCGAGGGGGGTTTGAAACCCGGCGGACGCTTCGACCGCACCCGCATGCAGGCCCTCATGGCAGCGGCTTGGTTTTCTGACCAGACCGTGAGGGCTGCCGCATGATCCTCAACTCCGTTACTACGGTGAGGGGATGCACTCCGAGACCACCGCCACCGAGGAGTCGGCCGCCGCCCGCGGAGCCGTCGCGATCATCGCCAACCGCCGCGGCGAACTCCTCCTCCACCTTCGCGACGACCTCCCCCACATCGCCTGGCCCGCCCACTGGAGCCTCCTGGGAGGCGGCTGCGACCCCGGCGAGGACCCGTCCACCGCGATCGTCCGCGAACTCGACGAAGAAGCCGGCCTGGCCGCCAACACTCTGACCGGGCTGTTCGAGATCACCGACCATCGCGGCTCCGGGCAGATCATCACCTTCTTCGCCGCCCGCTGGGACGGCGACGAGACCCGCCTCCCACTCGCCGAGGGCGTCAAGCTCCAGTTCTTCGCGCCCGAGCACCTCGACATCCTCACGATCCCGCCGTTCATCCGGGACGGGATCAACCGCTATCTGGCCGCCAGGCCCTCCTGATCACCCCGCCCTTCCGGGCGGGGCAAGGGTGGGGCCGCCCATGGCGGCTCCACCCGAAGGGACGACCCCGAGCATGAAGATGACCGTCATCGGATGCGGCTACCTCGGCGCCACCCACGCGGCCTGCATGGCCGAACTCGGCCACGAGGTCCTGGGCATGGACTCCGACATCGACAAGGTCCACACCCTCAACTCCGGCAAGGCCCCGTTCTTCGAACGCGACCTGGACGACCTCCTCGCCAAGCACACCGCCTCCGGCCGGCTCCGCTTCACCGCCTCCTACGGCGAGGCCGCCGACTTCGCCGACCTGCACTTCATCGGCGTCGGCACCCCACCGCAGCCCGGCACCGACGCCTACGACCTCACCCACCTCTTCGACGCCGTCACCCGCCTGGCCCCCGGCCTGACCCGGCCAGCCGTGATCGCGGTCAAGTCGACCGTCCCGGTCGGCACCGCACCCCGCGTCGCCGAACTCCTCCAGGGGATGGCACCGGCCGGGGACCTCATCGAGGTGGCCTGGAACCCGGAGTTCCTCCGCGAGTCCTTCGCGGTCGATGACACCCTCCGGCCGGACCGGCTCGTCCTCGGCTTCAACACCGGCCACTCCTGGGGCGAGGCCCTGCTGCGGCAGGCGTTCGCCAAGATCATCGAGTCGGGGACGCCGACGATCGTCACCGACTGGGCCACCGCCGAGCTCGCCAAGGGCGCCGCGAACTCCTACCTCGCCACCAAGATCTCCTTCGTCAACGCGATGGCCGAGGTCTGCGAGAAGTCCGGCGCCAACGTCGCCGAACTCGCCGACATCCTCGGCCACGACCACCGCATCGGCCGCCACGGCATGCGGCCCGGCCTCGGCTTCGGCGGCGGCTGCCTGCCCAAGGACCTCGCCGGCTTCATCACCCGCGCCAACGAACTCGACGCTGGCGAGGCCGTCGGCATGCTCCGCGAAGCCGCCACAGTCAACGCCCGCCGCCGCCAGCGCGTCATCGACCTCGCCCGCGAGGAACTCGGCACCGACCTGCGGGGCAAGCGGATCACCGTCTGGGGCGCCGCCTTCAAGCCCGAGACCGACGACATCCGCGACTCCCCGGCCCTCGCCGTCGCCCAGGCTCTCCACGACCTCGGCGCGACCGTCACCGTCACCGACCCCAAGGCCCTCGACAACGCCCGCAAGCTGCACCCCGAGCTCGACTACGTCGAAGACCCGATCGCCGCCGTCGATGACGCGGACCTGCTGCTGCACCTCACCGAGTGGCACCAGTTCTCGACCATCGACCCCAAGCGGCTCGCCACACGCACCACCAGCCCCAAGGTCATCGACGCCCGCGGCACCCTCAACACCGACCAGTGGCGCGACGCCGGCTGGATCACCCGAACCCTTGGCCGCCCCTGAGTCCCTCACCACCACGACGGGCCGTGACCAGGCAATCGCGCTGGTCACGGCCTTGTGTTCGCCATGCGCCGCAGGGCGACAGGGGCGGAAGGGGCAGAATTCCGAGCAAAGCCCCAAAACGGGACTGACGGGACTGACGGGACTGAGTCTGCCGCTTCCTGCATCAGGGGCCCCTGACTTACCAGAGGGCCCGCAAGCCGTCCGGCCGACTGCAGCCCGCCGGACGGCCTATGAGCGCATGGCCAGGCGGTAGGAACCCCGCCAGCGCAATCGCGACCGTCACGCCGGCCCCCAGCCCCTCCGCGCGGCCGACCGCAAGCGGCACAATGTCAACGATGGCGACGAACAAGTACGAGGACTACTGCGCCCACTGCCGGCGTGTCTTGCTGCCTGGGACAGGCACATTACGGCGGGGCCGCACCGGATGGCTGACCTACTGCCCCGCTGAGGCCCCCGATCCGCTTCAGCCAGGCCCGATTCTTGAGTCCCGCGACCCGGAGCGGCGTAGACATGAGTCGCTGGTGACATTCGTGCATGCCCGTCTCGACGAGGACGAGCAGGGCACCAGCGGCGACGGAACCTCGTGGCGGCACCACCCGCCTCGCAGCGGTACCGTCATCGACGATCATGACCAGCCCGTGGTTCACGCCCAACGGGACATTGCCACGCACCTGGCCACTTGGAACCCGCCGCACGTCTGGGGCAATCTCGAGTCCCGCCGCCTGGTGGTGGACCTCTATGAGGCCGCCGACAGCAATGCAAGGGCAGTCCTGCGTGACGCAGTCAGAGCGCTCGCGATGGCCTACCGGGACCATTCCGACTTCGATCCTGCCTGGCTGCTGCGGGAGTGGTGAACGGCCCCGCCGGACCCAACCCCGCCATTGATATCCGGCCCCTGAGGAGCGTGGTGTTCCAGCTCCGCCGCCGCAAGCGCTGATCCGCCAGAGGCGACGAGCACGGCCACGGTCAAGGTCCTTCAGTCTCCAAGGGCTCCCGGTCGCCACGCTGCAAATGGCCCTGACGGCCGGGAGCCCGAAGACTGCTGCTGTCGCTCAGTGCCGCCCGAGCCTGCACCGCTGCCGTGATCGATGCCTGATGCGGCACTGGCTATGGCCGACTCGAGGGACGCGCTGTGACTACTCTTCCGGCGTACGCCACAGAGGATGTTGTCGGAGGGTGGGGAGCCACTGAGAGGGCAGCGCTCGGTGCTCCCGGAACACCGCCGCTAGTTCGGCGGTGCTCGTCGCGCCCAGGCCGCGGGCCCGCGCGTCCTGCCAGGCACGCGTGAGCGTGTCGAACAGCGCAAGAACTTGGGGCGGCCGTACCCAGTAGAGGTTCTCTTCGGCAACGTTGTAGGCGCCGTCGTTCACCTTCTTCTTGGGGGAGGCCAGGACACAGATGGAGTCTCCTGGCGCCACAGCGCCTTCCGCCTTCTCCGTGGTTCGCCGGTGGCCGCCAGCTTGCCGAGCCTGTTCGGCACCGATCTCACCGGTTTCCGTTGCTTGGTTCTTCGCTTCCCAGATGACCCATCGGGCACTGTCAAAGATCCACACGGCATCCGGCTTGGCGGCGCTGCCGTCGCGAGGATCTCCATAGCTCTTGCTGGCGCCGGCAAGGCGCCCGAGGTGGACCAGGCCGTCCTCGTATGGGTCGGGATCCGTCTGCTGGAGTCCCGCTCTGCTCGAAAGTGCCGCTTGGAAGGCTTCAGGAAGCCACAGGTCCTTCGCAGCCAGGATGGTGTTCATGGCTGCTTCGTCCGTCGGATCGAGTTCTTCCACCGCGGCCGCGAGAGGGGCGGCGACTGGGGCGACGCGATCAAACCACGTTGCGCCGAGGCTGTTCCGCCGTGCTTCTCTGAAGTAGCTTGCTGCAGTCTGCTGGAACTGCGCCTCCCCGGTGGCCTCCGCCAGACGGTGGGCCACGCAGAAGCCGAGGTAGCTCCACAGCGAGCTGTATCGCTTCGGCGTCTGAGCGTTGCGCAGCTGGTCAGTCACACTCTTGATCGAGGCGAGTGCGAACTGGTGGTCTTTGGACCAGAGGGCGTTTGCAGCCGCGACCTCGCTACGGACTGCTTTCTGGAGCGCTGCGGCACCGGGCCCGTCCTGCCGGTCATAGGTTTCTCGGTTTCGGACGATGTCCTCTTCGACCCCCTGCCAATCAGGGCCCTGGTTGTTGAAGATCGCCAGGTTGCTCCAGACGTCGTCCGAGGACTGGCCGAGTGATGCATCGACTCCGACTTCCAGCTCAGCGTGGATTTCGGGGTGCATCGATGCCTGGATGTCTTGGCGGGCCAGATAGGACGTCAGGCTGCGGCCGAGAACAAGAACTGCAGCGTGATCGCGGAGGTTGCGTGTGGCTCGGCCAGCACCCTGCTGGATGCGTGCACGAATGCGTTCGCGGAGCACTTCGTCGGCGCCGACGGATTCATGGAGGAAGCGCTCCTGAAGGTCCCCCTTGGCCGGCAGGCCAGTGAACACCACCAGTCGGCAGTCGTCGTCCGGGAGGTCGACTCCGTCGTAGCGGTTCGTCAGAACCAGCGCGGCTGCAGGTTCTGAGGTGAAGGCAGCGAGGTCTTCCTCGACCTGCTGTGCGGTGAAGGTGCGGTAGTTCTCCGGAAGGTAGTGCTCGCGGAACTTGTCGGCTACTCGGGTTTCGGGGGTCAGTACGACTGCGCGTCCTGCCTGCTCGATGACTCGGCGAACGAACGGTGCGACTGCCTTCGGATCCGAGGCCAGGTCTCGGGCGATCTCTGGGAAGACGAAGAACCTCCGCCCGGTGCCTTCCTTGTCCCACCCTGCGGGCACCGGAATGCGATGGATCCTAGGCCGCCCGAATGCGCGCTCGAGCTCTCCGCCGGCCCCCAGCGTGGCGCTCATGTAGATGCGCTGCTTCGGGCTGTTGAAGGCCTCGTGCTGGAATGTGGGGGCGATGAGTGGGCGGATGAGGATCTCGCGGTACGACACGTACGCCAGGCAGTCGGCCACGTGGGTCTCGAGAAACTTCCAGGCGTACATGGCGTCGTCGCTGACCTTGCGGTGAGCAACAGCATCCCGGATGACTGATTCCACGTGGTTGGCCTGGGCAGCAACTGCCGCGGGAGAGGCCAGGTAGATCCCCGTGCGGTACTGGTCCCCGGGGTTCTCGGACCGCAGATGCGGTAGCAGGAGAGGGTCCAGGGCGGAGCTCAGGGCGGCGAGCACATCCTTGTACGCGCTCTCGTGGGAGCGTCGGCGGATCCGCAGGCTCCAGGGCTTGGCGACGTAGCCCTCGGCCGCATGGGCATCGTCAAGGATCAGGACATCGGCTGCATCGATCCTCGGCCGCGCGTTGAAGACGTGGCTGTAAGTACTAACGGCGATCGAGCCCCCGGCCTGAAAGCGCGTGAGGTCGACTTGGTCCCAGTCCTTCGACTGGCCGATGAGAAGCGACGGCGGGATACCGTAGTCGTCCAGCTTCCGGGCCGTCTGCACAGCCAGCTGCCGCGTGGGGCACAGGTATGCGACTCGTCGCCCGTCCGCCCGTCGCAGATACTCGGCGATCAGACCGCCGACTAGGGTCTTGCCCGCACCGGTCGGTAGCTCAAGCGCGACGTCACTTTTGTCGCGGAACTCCTTGTGCCAGTGCTCCATGACCTTCGACTGGTGCCCCCAAACAGACGCCGGCCCACGGTTCCCCCGCGCCAACAGCCGGTACAACTGCTCCGGATCGCTCGGAACTCCAACCGAGTCCGTCTGCCCTCGCTTGAATGCCACGCCGCCCCTCCGCCCCATGACTCTTGTCGGGAGATCAGACTCCCGCTTCACCGCGGCCCATTCATAGCAGTTCGCACGGCTTGCGCATGAGGAGCTTGCAGATCTCCCACCCGCCTGAGCGCCACGGGCCGCAGGAGGGCAGCCGGAGCAGACCCTGCCCCAGTGGGGTGCACAGCACCCGTCGGCCGGTCGGCAAACACGACGTCCTGCGCCGTCGTGGCGAGCCGTCATCACTATGCCGCCACGTCAGGCGCCATCGCACCGGGTTGAGTTCGGAATATTTTGGAGCACTAGAGCGAGGAATGATCGTGTGTATACTTGGCGAACAGCCTGAGGATGGGAGGGTGGCCGATGGAAGCTCAGGAGGACCTGGTAGCCGTGCCCGCCATGCTTGCGCTGGCTCGCGAATCCCGAGGGATGACGCAAGCAGACCTCGCAGTCGCGATGTCGCGGCTTGACGGCGCCAACCGGGTCTCCCAGGGCTACGTGAGCCGAGCCGAAGCCGGCCGCCTACAGGTGAAGGACGATCGCCTCGCCCTGTACGCAGAAGCTCTCGGATACACACCTGAAATGCTATGCCGCACCACTGACACTCACGGCGTAGGCGTTGGCTTGGTCCACCACCGGAAGCGCGCCTCGATGGGGGCCACGAGCCTCCGCCGCATCCACGCGACACTGATGTTGACCCGCCTGCAGGTCGAGTCGCTCACGGCGCCGCTGACCGACCTCGGCAACCACCGCTTCCGGCATATCGACATCGACGACCTGGACACCCCCGAGGATGCGGCTGCCGCACTGCGTGAAGAGTGGGGCATCGGCCGCGGGCCCATCGACGACCTCGTGTCGGTGATAGAGGGCGCCGGCGCGTCGGTGGTCGTCCGGGACTTGGGAACGGCGGATCTGGACGCCGTCAGCCAGTGGCAGGCCGGTAGCCCCCCGCTTTTCCTACTCAACTCAACCGCGCCAGGTGACCGCTTCCGCTTCAGCCTGGCGCACGAGCTAGGGCATGTCGTGATGCACACCGAACCCGGGGAGGGGCGCGTCCAGGAGCAGCAGGCCGACCGCTTCGCGGCCGAGTTCCTCATGCCGCACGACTCGATCTTCCCCGAGCTCAAGCCGGGCGTTGACTTGCAGCGACTCATGGAGCTCAAGACCAGGTGGGGCGTCTCGATGGCAGCGCTCATCAGGCGGGCGCTCTCCCTCGGGGTCGTCAGCGAATGGCAGTACCGCAACCTCATGGTCGAAATGTCGGCGCTCGGCTACCGAACCGTCGAACCCGTCACCGTTCAGCGCGAAACCCCGCGCCACATCGCTCGGGTCGTAACCCGGCTTGAGCAACAGCACCACCTCGACCTGACCCATGCGGCCCATCTGGCTGGCCTGGGTCACGAGGAGTTCCACGAGATCTACTTGTGCGCTTCCTCTCCGTCCGGGGCCGTTGTGACTCCGGCCCACCTGTGAGGTGACCTCTTGAGCAACCCCGCACCCTTCGGACAGCGCCCGCCTGCTCTGCGGGTACTCGATGCCAGCGTCCCTGCAACTCCGATCCTGGCGGGGCGCGTATTGCTGCACGAGCACTCGCGCTTCATCCCGCGCCAGCGCGAGGCGATCGACAGCGACCTCGGTGGCGTAGTGATGACCGGCGACAACGCCGAAACGCGCGCGTTCAAGCTCCGGACCGAGGCGGGCTTCACCGGCACCATGCTGATCGACAGCGCCCCGTACACAACCTATACGGCGACCGAGGATGAGCCGTTCCTCCTGCCTCACGACCTGATCTTCGCAACCCTCGATGACACGCTCGGCTTCCAGAAGGCCGCAGGGGCCAGCGCCGCCCTGACGCCCACGGGCTACATCGCACCCGCAGCCTCCAAGCCGCTGAAGGCGGTGATCCGCGCCGCGCAACGCATCGAGCGCGTTGACACCGTCGTAACCCTGCCCGTCGATGTCACCTGGCTCGGCAACGAGCGCGTCGACCAGCTCATCGCCGCTTGCCAGCGCATCAACCAGCCCAAGGCCCTGGTATTGGTCGGCCAGTTCGATCCGCTGCAGCACGCCAAGGTCATCCCTGCGAACCTCCGCCGTGTCATTTCCGAGGCCGAGGACATGATGCTGCTGCGGACGGACCTGGCGGCCCTCGACGCGATGGCCCACGGCGCCCTCTGTGCTGGCATCGGTGTCTCAAGCTCCGTGCGACACAGCGTGGCGCCCGGCGAGCGAGCAAAGGTCAGCAAACCGAATGGCCCGGTGTACCCGAGCGTTTTGATGCCGGAGCTCATGTGCTTCAAAGGCGCCGAATCGCTCGCGAACCGCTACGCAAACGCCGAGCCGGCGACCTGCCTCTGCGAGGTCTGCAACGGGCGTGGACTCGACCGCTTCTGGAAGACCGACAGCGAGACACGCGTCGAAGCCGAGGACCACAACATCCTCACCTGGAGCACGTGGGTAGGCGAGTTGGCCGGCTACGAATCGGGGCCGAAGCGGAAGTCCTGGTGGCAGGAGAAGTGTGCCGCTGCCATCAACCGCTACCCGCTCGAGAACCAGCGGATCGGGCTCTCGGCGAAGAAGGGCTTCCAGCCGCCGCCGCCCCTGGCGGCTTGGGCGACGCTGCCTGCTTCCTAGCGCGGTCTCTCCGGCCGCACGCCAGAGTGCCACGGGGCGCCGCGCCTCACTAAGGCTTGTCTGATAATTGATCTTGTGGCAGGTCGAGGTGAGTTGACGGACGCAGCGTGGGAGCGGATAGAGCCCTTATTGCCGCAGGCGGACGGGCGTGGTCGGCCGTGGCGTGATCACCGGCAGGTGGTCAACGGTGTGCTGTGGCGGCTGCGGACCGGGGCTCCGTGGCGTGACCTGCCCGAGCGGTATGGGCCGTGGCAGACCGTCTATGAGCGGTTTGCCCGCTGGGAGGCGAACGGCACGTGGGCAAGGCTGTTGGAGCATGTACAGGTCCGCGACGACACGGTGGGCCGGGTGGAATGGTCCGTCGCCGTCGACTCCACGATCAACCGTGCCCACCAGCACGCCGCCGGCGCACGTAAAAGGGGGCTGCGGACGGGGACGAACTGGAAGATCCGGTCGGCTCGCAGACGCGCCAGGCCCTCGGCCGGTCCCGAGGCGGGCTGACCACCAAGGTCCACCTCGCCGTCGACGGCCGGGGCCTGCCGCTGTCCATCGTGCTCACGCCCGGCAACGTCAACGACGCCACCGCATTCGCCCAGGTCCTCGACGGGATCCGCGTTCCGCGAGCCGACACCGGCCGCCCACGCACGAAACCGACCCGAGTCCTGGGCGACAAGGCCTACTCCAGCCGAGCGATCCGGCACCTGCTGCGGCGTCGGGGCATCGCCGTCACGATCCCCGAGCGCCGCGACCAAACAGCCAACCGCCGACGCCGAGGGCGCCTCGGCGGCCGCCCGCCCACCTTCGACAAGGAGCTCTACAGCGACCGCAACGTGGTCGAACGATGCTTCGCACGCCTCAAGCAGTTCCGCGCGATCGCGACCAGGTTCGACAAGCTCGCCGACCGCTACCGCGCCGGAGTCGTCCTGGCCTCGCTGATCCTCTGGCTCCGCGAACCAGCCAGGTGATCATTTGACAGACACTGCGTAGGACGGTCGTGGCCACGGATGGGCCAAATACGCATGGCTAAGCAGTCTGTTTCGCGGGCCCATTTGCCCATCCTGTGCCGGGTGTAGAGGCAGGCGGGGTCATGTCCCTTGGTGTGGTGTGGCTGATCATTCGGCAGTGCCGGGCAGGCAGGTGGTGTTGTCCGGATAGAGGCTGTCCATGCTCTCGATGGAGAGGTAGCGGCGGGGGAAGGCGATCCACTCGTCGTGGAGCTCGACGAGGACGGCCGTCGCCAGGCGGGTGACGGCTGCGGTGTTCGGGAAGACCTGGACGACGTCGGATCGCCGCTTGATCTCCCGGTTCAGACGTTCGAGCGGATTGGTCGACTGGATCTTCTTCCAGTGCTGATCGGGGAAGTCCGCGAACGCGGTCAGGTCCTCCTTCGCCCCCAGCAGCATCTCCTTGACCTTGGGGAACTGCCGGCCGAGCATGTCCGCGACGGTGTCGAGCTGGGCCCGGACCGCGTCGGCGGTCGGCTGGGCGAAGACCGTGCGGATCGTCGCAGCGACCATCTCCGCGGACCCCTTCGGGATCACGGCGAACACGTTGCGCACGAAGTGAACGCGGCACCGCTGCCAGCCGGCTCCGATCATGACCTTGCGGATCGCTTTGACCAGACCGCTGTGACTGTCGGAGATCACCAGGCGGACACCGCTCAGGCCGCGTTCGCGCAGCGAGCGAAGGAACTCGCTCCAGAAGACCTCCGTCTCACTGTCCCCGACCATGACGCCGAGGACCTCACGGCCGCCGTCCTCGGTGACACCGGTCGCGATGACCACGGGAGCGCAGCCGGTATGTGCGGCATGTCGCTGACGAGGCGGTGGGTGGCCGGCCGGTCGTGATTGACCTGTCGGTGTGACGCCTGTACTGCGAGAACCCCGGCTGTCCGAAGGTCACCTTCGGTGAGCAGATCAACAGACTGACGGTGCGCCAGTAGGCGAGCCCTTGACTACCCCTTGTGTCGACTACTGTACGGCGTGTAGCATGTGGATGCCGGATTTACCCTGCTACTTTGTCGGCAATCCACCCGCGGGAGTGCGGGAGTGCTATTCGGAGGCAGGCATGGCAGACACAGGTCAATCCAGTGAGATCAAGCCCGAGCATCGAGATCTAATGGCGAGGCAGGCCGAGGTGGCGTCCCGCGGGTACGAATTGCTTGCGGAGTTGGATCGCGCCAAGGCGGACTTCCAGGCGGTGCGAGCAGAAATGCTTCGAACCAACATCGATGTAACTCACATTCTGGATTACTGGTAGCGGCCACACCTGACTCGTATGTGAACGCAGCGTGGTCGGGTTTGCAGGTTTCCGTTGAGGTGGGTAATTTGCCAGATGTATCCTTGGTGTACGTGCCCTTCGGAGCCCTCGAGCGGCCGTCGTTGGCGCTAGGCCTCCTGAAGGCTGGCCTGACGCAGCGGAGCATTGACTGCGAGGTTCGTTATACGACCTTCGATTTCGCTGAGCGGGTCGGCCTCGAGTTGTACAGCAAGCTGGCGTGGGTGCGAGAGGAGATGCTCGGCGAGTGGGTCTTCGCGCATGTCGCGTTCCCGCACTTCAAGCCCGAGCGCGAGGACTATCTCGACAGGGTACTTGACTCGTTCTACGCCGTGGAGGATGAGAAGGGGCGCGAATTCGGCCGTAGCTACCTCCTCTTCGCCCGGCACGAGGCCGAAGCTTTCATTGAGCAGCAGAGCGCGGCCGTTCTCTCGGGCTCACCACGTATCGTCGCCGTCTCGTCTACGTTCAACCAGAACTGCGCGATGCTTGCGTTGACCAGACGGATCAAGGCTCTGGCTCCGCATGTAACCACGGTTGTGGGTGGTGCCAACTGTGAGGGCACCATGGGTGTCGCGATGGCACGCCATTTTCCGTGGCTGGACTATGTGGTGTCTGGTGAGGGAGAAACCGTCTTTCCACAGCTGTGCGAGCGCCTGCTGTCCGAGGCGGGTGAGCCGCCCACGCGAGACCTGCCTTATGGCGTGTTGGCCTCTCGAGCGGTGCGTTCGGCATTGCCGATGGTCGGTTCAGCAGCACCGGCGACGCCGCCGAGGTCGATGGAGCAGAGCCTTGAGGACTGTCCAATCCCGGACTTCGACGACTACTTTGACTCGCTGGCGGCATATCGCGACCGTGACTGCATCACGCCGGGGCTAGTCGTAGAGACGGCTCGTGGCTGCTGGTGGGGGGCGGTCCACCACTGTACGTTCTGCGGGCTCAACGGCGGAGCAATGACATTTCGTGCCAAGACTGCGGAGCGGGTGCAGTTCGAGCTACGCACTCTGTCATCGAGGTACGGGCTGAAACGGTTCTTGGTCGCCGACAATATTCTCGATCAGGCCTACTACCGGGACCTGCTCCCTGCGCTCGCGGATCTTCCCGACGAGGACAGGTATGAGCTTTACTTGGAGATCAAGGCTAATGTGAACTATAGCCAGCTTGAGGCTCTGCACGCGGCCGGTGCGCGATGGCTCGTGGCAGGCATTGAGAGCCTCCATGACGATGTGCTCAGACTAATGGACAAGGGCACTTGGGGGTGGCTGAACCTACAGGTCCTCAAGTGGAGCCGCGGCTTAGGTATCCACATTTCTTGGAACATGCTGTGTGGCCTCCCCGGCGAGCGCGACGAGTGGTTCCGTGAGATGGCGGAATTGCTGCCGCTAGTCAGCCACTTGGAGCCACCGAACGACGTGCGGGCGATCCGGTTCGATCGCTTCAGCCCCTACCAGGCACGCCCGCAGGACTTCGGCCTCAGTCTGAGTCCGTCCTGGCCGTACTCCTATCTCTATCCGTTCGACCAGTCAGCACTGCAGGACCTCGTCTACTTTTTCGAGACCGCCGGACAGGATCCGGTACACCTCAATCCCTTCCGGCACGGGCTCGACGTCAAGGACAACTTGCCCTCACTCGGCGGCCCGGGACGAGACGCGCTCCAAGACGAGGTTCGCCGATGGGTCCGACTGTTCCGCTCACCAGATCCTGCGGTGCTCCGGATGACAGAGGAGGCGGACCGCACTACGATTCTGGACACCCGGCCGGTGGCTCCCTCACGAGAGGTCGTCCTCGCCGGGCTCGCGCACCGGGTTCACCGTGCGTGCGATCGTGCCGCCACGGTCCAACGGGTGCACGGTGAGCTCATCACCGACGGAGGGTCACCCGTACGGGTCGAGGAAGTGCAGCGACAGTTGGATGCGCTCGTCGAAGCACGGCTCCTGGTACGCCTCGGTCAGCGGTACCTCGCGCTCGCGGTGCGCGGGGAGATGCCAAACCTGCCCTGGAAGAACGAGGAAGGCTACCCAGGTGGTTGGTTCGTCTACCCGCGCCCCCCGAGGTTCCCTGCTGCTTTGGAGGAGTTTATGAACCGTCGCTCCGATCCTGCGATGTCGTGAAGAGCTAGGCCACGTTGCGTCGACGCGGAAAAGGTGTAGGGATGTGCCCGGACGAGAACGACCCGACAGAGGATTGCCAGCCGGAAGCTGCCCCGGACATCGAGGCCCTGCCCGCCTCGGCCCGGCGCTGGACACTTGCCGAGGACGCACCGGACGAGGTATTGGGCCAACTGCTCATCGTTGGCTGTTGGTGACCGACATCTCGACACATGAAGCCGAGGTGTTGGCGTGGAGGTGACGTGGGAGCGGGGCGCTCACGCGTCACGGGTGTCGGACCTATTCGGGGTTGACCTTGACGCCTTCCTGCGCGAGGACGTACTGACCGCCCTGCATGCGAACGCTTGGGAATCCGTCCTCTGCGTCGAGGGCCGGCACGCAATGCTGCACGTAATTGTGTCCACACCGGTCGGAACGAGCGGCTGGCGGGATGTGGAACCGTTCTTCGGCTATGCCGGTCCGGTTCTGACTGAGGAATGCCCGACGGCATTCGTTGCGTCGGCGTGGCAGGCCTATAGCGCGGCTTGCCGGGAGCGAGGCATCGTCGCCGAGGTAATCCGGTTCCAGCCCGACCGCGCAAACCATCTGCCGTTCGTCGACGTGGAGGGTCTGACCGTATGGCAGGGACGCCTAATCTCGTACGTGCCTGTCATCGAGGGCGACGATCACGCGCAGCTCGCGGTGTACACGCCTGGCTGTCGTCGACAGATCCGAGGCGCCCGTCGCCGTTGTCGCGTTACGCATGTTGACAGCGCCCCGCTCGAATGGAGCAGTTACCGACGGCTCGCGGACCGCTGCCTCACCCGCAATCGCGCCGCGCAACGCTGGTTCTTCGACGACGACTTCTTCGCTCGCCTCCGGCGATCTCCCGCCGTCAGCCTGTGGGGCGTTCGCTCGGACGTGTCCGACGAACTACTCTCCGCAGCGGTCGTTGTTTCGGCGCGGGATGTCGCGCACACCCTGTTTGTGGCCAACGCCGCGCCGAAGCATCTGCAGGGAGCTCACGACCTGCTAACTCACGCAATCGTGCGGACCGCGCAAGAAACGGGGTGCCGCTGGGTCTGTCTGGGCGGCGGCCGGTCATCCGCGACTGATGATGCGCTTCTCCGCTTCAAGCTGAAGTTCGGTCCAGGTTTTGCCCGCGCGCTGCCCATCGGATTCGCTGTGCACGATGTCAGGGCGTACGCCGCTCTCTGTGGCCAGGCGACCCGTGAGGTGCCGAGAAGTGATCTCGGCCAATCCGCAGAGTTTCTCGCACCGATTATGCCATACCGGCTGGCTTCCCGATTTGCTAATCCAGGCGCAGTGTCAGTCACGCCCGCGGGGCACTCGGAGGCGGAGCGACATGCGGTCAGCGACTGAGGGCGTGGAGCGTCGACTGCCGGTCGCTGCGGTGCCAGACGGTGCGGCCGAGCTCGTGGACGAACGCGGCAGCCCCGTCTGGCCGCTTGGCCCCGGCGACCGTGCGATGTTGGAGGAAGTCGGCGAAGCGTTCGGGTTCCGGCCAGTTGACACGGCGCTCGCTCAGACGTCGTCGTGCGCAACCAGCACGCCGAACGGCCTGGTCGTAGCGCTAGGCGCGGCCGCAGCATCCCATACGAGGCTATTTGCACACCTTACAGGCCGTTCGTGGGTGCTCGTCGAGGACGTCGAGGAGTTGCCACCGCCGGACCGCTTCGATGTCCTGGTCACATTGGAGAGCTGCTTGAGCAGCGGGTTGTTGGACGCCCTCTACGCCCCGCACCTGTCGAGGGCGCCGGGAATCCTGCACGCCGCGTCCGCGGAGCAACTCCGGCGGCTGGTCCTCGCGCGAGCGGCCGCCGCCGTGATGGGCGGCGACGCCGGGTGTCGCAGGGTGGACGTGGTTCCCATCGTCGACCTCGAGCCGCAACAATCGGCTGACGCCATCGCGCTTGGCAGCGCTGCAACTCGTGTGGAGCTAGAGGCCAGCTTGACCGCAGGTGCCACTATTTTGACGGTATTCACCCATTCCGATGGCCTCGATGGCGACTTCGGCTCAGAGGCCATCCTGTGCCCGGTCGATGAGACCTGGCACGCCGAAACGGCCGCCCGCGTGCCTACCTGCCGGGTGACACGCTACTGCTACCGCACGGAGCGCTCGCTTGACAGCCTGGTGAACGCGGGCGCAACTGTGCACCCCGACGCTATTGAGTCGCGCGTCATGGTTTTCAACACCTGCGTCGGTGTGACTCCCGTCGACAGCAATGTGGATGCGGCCTTCGGCCTCGGCATCCGCCTGATGCAGAGCCCGCGGTTGGGAGCGTTGGTCACCACGTGGCGACCCACGATCGGTAGCTACCGCGCGACCGACCTGCTCGTCCGGCTACTGTTCGAAGGAGTCGAACTCGGGGAAGCCGTTGCGCGTCACAACACGCTTCATGCGGAGTTGGGCACTGGCTTGCGCCTCTGCCTGCTCGGAGACCCAGCCCTGCGCGCAGTGCCGCCGGGTGGTTCCGCTGCACCGCCCAGCCCACTGCCCAGGACCCGTTCGACGGCCGCCCCGTCGCGGCCCTCCGCCCGGCCGGTCGGCGAGACCGCTCTGATCTCCGCCAGCCTGAGCGCGGCCGACTCGCCACGGGTCGGCTCGACGCCGAGCCTCAACCACTTTGCCGACCGAGTTGCCGAGGCCAGAGCCGCAACGGATGCGTATGCCTGCAGCCCCGACGCACCGGACGCCGGTGATGCCATGCGCGCCGCTGTTGTCGACGTCATTGCTCAGCGCGGGCGGTTTTGCGACCTATGGTTGAGATTCGCGAGCGACTGCCGAATGCTCGCCCTCAATCCGCGCTGCGGTTCGTGCTCGAACTCCACAGTGGTCTATGAGGTGACGCTCGCCGTCCCGGGCGTGTCGCCCCGCGTGCTCGAGATCTGCCCGCGCTGTGGCTTTACACGCGACCACCCCCGCGGGGCGACGGTTGCACTGCACGTCAGCCCTCACGGCGTTGTACGGCTTCTCGACGCGCACTTGGCATCCGAGTGGGCGGGGGCTGTCACCGTGCAGTACAGGGCGCCCTTTCCGACCCGCACCCAACGGTGGCCGGTCGATCGGGACGGTGCGCCGGTCCGAGAGTTCGCCCTTTCCGAGCCGCTGCGCCCGGTCCCCGTCGTCGTGTCCGCCACGTTCATGACCGGCTCCCAGCTTCTAATGGCCGGTCAAGCGCTGGTCGGAGCCGGAGCTTCGTCCCTCGCACTCGTCTCCACCGAGAAAGGAGCCGGCTGACACCCACCCGAACTGATCCAGCCGTCAGACGAAAAGGGGAGTTCGCATGACAGTACAGCCCGACAACAGCAATCCCAGCAGCGCCTTCGCCCTGAAGGAGGCTGAGGTGCAACTCGTTCCTGCGCCGCGTCCGCGGCAGGTGCCCTACACGCTGTCGGAGCTCGAGCAGCTGCGTGTCGGCAGCGGCCCTGTCTCGGCGTCCAAGCATGGCTTGGAGAGCATCTGTGGCGCGAGCTGCGAGACCGGCGCACAGTAGGCCGAAGTATCCCGAACCGGGCCGCCCCAGCGGCCCGGTTAGTACGCCGTACAGCGGGTGAACGTCAATCCGTCGACACCAGGGAGGCCGGGATGCGGGCCGACATACCAATCTGCGTGGTGACGTCACACGGTCGCCAGGTTCTCACCGCGCGCCCAGGCGAACGAGTCCTCGACGTGCTCACCAGATACCAGGTCCCGTGGTCGGGCGTCTCCATCTATGCGGTGCCGCGCTCCGGGGGGCCGGCACGTCTGTCGGCCTGTCTCGACAAACAGCCCGGTGAGCTCGACGACATTGCCGAGTTGCAGATCTTCCTCAACCGCAATGTCAACCCGTTCCTATTCTCTCTCGACGCTGCACTCACGCAGGAGAGCGCCGATCCTGCTCCCGTCACTGAGTACGTCTATCAGCACCTCGACGGCTCCGCGTCCGTAGCCGAGTCCTACCTTAGGAAGCTCAGTTCGGCCGAGTGCAAGGAGATCGTGGTCGAACGGGTTGCCGACTGCATCCGGGCCGCCGTGCCGACAGGTAGCACTCTTGTCGTCGGTGTCAGCGGAGGTGGGGACAGCAACGCGCTGCTGTACGCGCTGAGCCACCTGGCCGGGCACTCGATCACGGTCGATCCCGTCATTCTGAAGGGCATCCCGGACTGGGACCAGGGAGTGCCACGGGCGGAGGCGATCTGCGCCTCTTACGGACTTCCGCTGACAGTGCTCGAGGAAGATGACGTCGCCGAGTTGTTAGCCATTCCACCGGGCTCGACTCCATTGATCGAGCGGTTCGAGCGCGCCTTTCCAGGTGACGATTTCGAGTTCCTCGGCACTCTCCTTATCCGGCTCGCATTGGCGCGGCGAGCTCGTGAAGTTGGCACGCCTTTCATCTGTACAGGTCTGAACCTCGAGGACGTTGTGTGCGAGGGCTTGTTCCGGTTCTCGTCGGGAATGCAGCCTGCGCCGGTTCCGGTTCGTGCTATTGGCGACGTGTCACTCATCCTGCCGCTATGGAGGTGTCCGAAGCGTATACTTGACGGCTGCTTTCCGGCGTACTCCCTGCAGAACTATCAAGCCCGATACCCGTGCTTCTCACTGGGGCGCAACCTGTACTACAGTGTCGTCTATGCGATGCAATCGCAGTTCCCCGGTTTTGTGGAGCAGTTGGCCGCCGGAATCGCCGAACTCGCGCAGGCCCACCCAGTGTCATACACCTACGACTCCCAGCTAGGGTTCCACATCGAGCGGCAGATTCCGTTCCCATTGCGTCGAGCATTCGAGCGAATGCTCGGGCGCAGCGGCGCTGTTGGGTGATGCCATGCCTGCTCCCTCCCTGTGTCAGGTAAGGCCCTACGTGACTGCCCTGCTCGCCGCCGAGCGGGAGAGGGCGCACCCACGGCACGTGGTCGTCCTCGCCCTCGACGGTGTTCCGCTGGAGCTTGCCCGCGTGAGCTGGTCACAAGCGCACGTCACCGCGATGCGAGCGGTGTTCCCGACCACCTCGTCGGCCGGTTGGCTGAGCAGCACAACCGGGCTGACCGTCGACGAGCACGGTGTTCCGGGCGTGGTGTTCACCGTATGCGGCCGACTGATCGACGTCTTCCAGGAGGTGGTCGTCGATCTCTGCCCGATCTACGACAACCTGTTCGGCGACGCAACGCGGTTGGGCTATGCTCCGCTCGCGCTGCTGGGCGACCTTCAGAACCTCCCGGGACGCTGGCGCAATGTCCTGCTCGCGGGTGCCCGGCAGACACCGGGGCCGGCCCTGTTCACCCGCGCGGACGGCGCTGCGACGGCCGCATCTGTACTGCGCACGGCGCTCGTCCACTGGATACAGGCAAGCGACCACCACCCGAAGCTCGTCTGGTGTCACGTGGACATCGACGCCCATATCCACCGGCACGGTTATGACGCGCCCGTGCAAGCATTCCTCGAGGCCGTGGACCGCCTGGCCGGCGACCTGGCTGACCGCGGTGCGGTTGTCATCGCCTATTCCGACCACGGGCTCGTCCCGACCACCCATGATTCGGCGGTGGCTGGACTGCTGGAGCGTGCCCAGCGGGATTTGGGTTGCCGACTCGGTGGGGCAGGTCGCACTCGGTGGCTCTATACGCCCGAGTTTCGCGACGGCGAAGTCCGCGATTTCCTAGCGCAATCACTGCCAGCCTCGATACGAATTCTCACGTCGGACGAGGTGTTTGATCCGGGCGGGCAGTCCCATTCGCGCGTAGGGTCTCTCGTCCTGGTCGCGGAGGGTGAGGGCTTCCTAGTCCGGCCCGGCGACACATACGAACACGGGTCTACCACGTCGGCCGAAGTTGACATTCCTCTCGCGCAGTGGGGCGGCATATGATCTCGAATCGGGTACGAGAAGCACTGGCCGCCGTGCCGCTAGAAGACGTCCTCACTGTATTGCATGAAGTCAGTCGGCACGATCGTTACCAAGCATCCCAAGGTATCCAGGACGCCGCGGCGGTGGTTACCGACCACGCGGAGCGCGTGGGTCTTCAGGCAGTGTCGATCAACCAGTACCCGGCGGACGGGCGCGCGCGCTGGTGGTCGTTCCAGGCTCCTTTATCGTGGACGCCCGCTGTAGGAACGCTAGACGTCTTGTGCGATGGTCGCCAAGTGTTATCGCTGGATCATCGTCGTCAGCCGGTTTGCCTTGCTGCCTACTCGGCAGCGACGGGAGCAGCTGGACTCGAAGCCCCGCTCGTTAGCGCTCGCTCTGGTGATCCCGTAGGCCTGAAGGGAGCCATAGCTGTCCTCGAACTGGGCGACGCCGATCCGCTACCCTGGATTGCCACTGCTGGGGCGGTCGGCTTCGTGAGTGCGGCACGTGACGTCGAGCATCGCGCTCGGTTGGAGTTGCCGTTGGGATGTCCGCTCTTCGCTTTCAGCGTTACTCCGGAGGAACTAGCTACGATTCGCTGGGCGGCAGCCCGAGGCGCACGTGCGCGGGCTGTTGTCGAACTCGCAGAGCCTGCCAGTATGCCAGTGGTACAGGCCGTGCTGCCCGGTGAGCCGGGCGCAGAAGTGTGGCTGACCGCCCACTTATGCCATCCGCGTCCCGGAGCTAACGACAACGCTTCCGGCGTCGCAACCCTGCTGGGCGTCGGCGCCGCCTTTACCCACCTTCAGGAAATCGACTCGCTGTGGCGCCCGCCACGCACTATCCGATTCGTCTGGGCACCGGAGTTTGTCGGCGCTGCCGCCGCGCTGCACGGGCACCTCGCTCAAGGAGGTGAGCGTCCCGCCGCGATTGTGGACATGGACGTGGTCGGGACCGACCAGGCGAGGCATCGCAGACCGTTCTTGTTGGAGCGGCCGCCCGACGCGCTGCTGGGCCAACTGGCTCCACTAGGTGAGGCCGTTTTGGGCGAGGTATTGGCACAAACGTCGAGTCATCCGGGCAGTTGGGCTGCCTTGCCTTTCGCTGGCTTCTCCGACCACATGGTGTTTGCCTCGTACGGCGCACCAGCCGTGCAGCTCTGCCACGCTCCCGATCGGCTCAACCACTCCTCTGGCGATGTGATTGACACGGTTTCCGCGGTTGAGCTGCACCGCGCGGCGGCCACGGGCGTGGTGCTTGCTAGGACCGCTGCAGGCGGCTTTCTGACCGCGTCAGAGAGCGCCAGCCTCGTGGGCAGTTGGTGTCATCGCGAGAAGGCCGCGGCTGTACGCCTGGCGGACCGATGCCGGGAGGTCGATGACGGACGGTGGTCGGCTGGGTTGCTCAACTACGTCAACTGCCTGACGCACGCAATGGCAGGCAGCGTGCCCCGGTACACCCAGCACGCTACCGTGCACGAGCTGACCGGACCGCCATTGCGTCGTTGTTGGTCCGGTCCGCTGAATGTAAGGGCGATGACTGCAGACATGCCGTCGGACGTGCGGCAGCGGGTGGTCGACCTCATCCGATCAGACAAGGCTAATCTCGCAGTGCTCAACACATTGGCCACCCTGGTGGACGGGCTGCAGGATGCCGAAACGCTGGCACGTCAAGCCTCCTTCGGGATGCGGCGTCCGTTGGAGCGGCGAACCACCCAACTGCTGGTCGGTGCCATGCTCGAATCAGGGTGGGTCGCGCCAGTCGACGCTGCGTCGGCGTGGTCATGAGGCCGGACTTCGAGGGCGACAGTGAATTGGCGGTCCTGTCGTACCGCAACGTGCCCAGCCTCACCGACGGGCCTGACCTAATAAACCTACGCTGGACGTTGGACGAACGGTCGGTTCTCTCGCGGGATGTCCTTGCAACGATCCGGCATGAGTTGCGGGCCGAGCAAGCCGACCTCGCGGCGTTGCAGCGTTATGCCGTAGACGACCCATACGGCGAGCACGCTTTATCGGCTGCCGTCTTCGGGTATTTCGGTCTCGCTCCGGACTCGGCGTCAGTGACCTGCGGCGCAGGAGTTGCCTCGCTGCTCCACGGGCTCGCCGGCCTTGCTCAGACGGCAGAGGTAGCCGTGATCGGACCTGTCTACCCTGACTTCCCACACTGGGTGCGACAGCGAGGCGGGTGGTGCGTGTCAGATGCCTCCGCAGGCGCACCGGCGCTCTTCTACTTGGAACGCCCCGCGCTGATTGGCGATGTCTTTCGTGATCTCGACGACGTTGAGGCGCTGTGCCGCCGCGCAGCGGCATGCGATGCCTTGGTCGTCGTGGATGAGTCGAACGCCAACTACTGCCCGCCAGCCTACAGCGCCGCCACCCTGGTCGCTCGTCACGCGCACCTCCTCGTGCTGCGAGGGATGTCCAAGGCGTACGGACTGGGCGGCTTACGCCTGGCGTATTGCCTGTGCGCCCCCAGCCTCGTCGATCGCGTCCGGTCCGTTCTCGCACCGCTTGCCGTTTCGACACTGTCCCTTCGCCTGGCCGGAGCGGTGCTGCATCTAGGCGACATCGCTCAGCCCCTCCGCCGCCTGGTTCGATTGCGCAAGCAAGAATGCGCCTTCCTAATCCGTGCAGCGGATGTAGGTGAACCGTTCCCATCGAGCGAGCACCTTCCCTACCTGCTGCTGGACGATGACTTTGCGGCGGCGCGTCTGGAAAGCCGAGGCGTTGTTGGCAAGACGCACCCACTCTGGACGGGTCACCCGTCACCACCGCTGCTGCGCTTGAGTGTGCCCCTGGAAGAGCGTCGTATGAGCCGCTTTCGTGCCCTGCTCGACAGGTGATGGAGGCAACTTCACACGTGGTCACTCGTCTCGCCAATTTGGTGTTGGATTCCGCTCTCCGTGGGTGTATGGCCTGCCAGTTGGGGTGCTCGGGGGCGGTTTCTGGACGGTGGTGCCGTAGGCACGGCTTGCCGTGACGAGAACGAGAAAAGGGTGATCCGCCGACTGGCGCAGGCGCGCAACGCGTCTGGGGACCCTAGCCTCGCCGTTTCGGTTGGGGTGATGAGACGTCGCTGATCGTCTGCTGCCAGGTGGGCGAGGTGACTTCGTTGCTTGAGCATGGCGGAGTCCCGGCGCGGAGGTCGGCTTCTCCAAGGTCTTCCGGGTCGTGGGCGGTCAGGGGTTTACTGGTCAGCCGGCGGGACGTGGCAGTGCGGCAAGGCGGTGGAAAGCCGTGGCCAGTTCGTGTCTCCAGGGCCAGGTCATGTCCCTTGGTGTGGTGTGGCTGATCATTCGGCAGTGCCGGGCAGGCAGGTGGTGTTGTCCGGATAGAGGCTGTCCATGCTCTCGATGGAGAGGTAGCGGCGGGGGAAGGCGATCCACTCGTCGTGGAGCTCGACGAGGACGGCCGTCGCCAGGCGGGTGACGGCTGCGGTGTTCGGGAAGACCTGGACGACGTCGGATCGCCGCTTGATCTCCCGGTTCAGACGTTCGAGCGGATTGGTCGACTGGATCTTCTTCCAGTGCTGATCGGGGAAGTCCGCGAACGCGGTCAGGTCCTCCTTCGCCCCCAGCAGCATCTCCTTGACCTTGGGGAACTGCCGGCCGAGCATGTCCGCGACGGTGTCGAGCTGGGCCCGGACCGCGTCGGCGGTCGGCTGGGCGAAGACCGTGCGGATCGTCGCAGCGACCATCTCCGCGGACCCCTTCGGGATCACGGCGAACACGTTGCGCACGAAGTGAACGCGGCACCGCTGCCAGCCGGCTCCGATCATGACCTTGCGGATCGCTTTGACCAGACCGCTGTGACTGTCGGAGATCACCAGGCGGACACCGCTCAGGCCGCGTTCGCGCAGCGAGCGAAGGAACTCGCTCCAGAAGACCTCCGTCTCACTGTCCCCGACCATGACGCCGAGGACCTCACGGCCGCCGTCCTCGGTGACACCGGTCGCGATGACCACGGCCTGGGACACGATCTGATGGTCGACGCGGGCCTTGACGTAGGTGGCGTCGAGAAAGACGTACGGAAACCGGACGTGGTCCAGCGGCCGGGTGCGGAAGGCGTCGAGCTGTTCGTCGAGGCCGGCACAGATCCGGGACACCTCGCTCTTCGATATGCCGGTGTCCGAGCCGAGGGCTTGGACCAGGTCGTCGACCGAGCGGGTCGACACCCCGTGAACGTAGGCCTCCATGACGACCGCGTAAAGAGCCTGGTCGATGCGGCGCCGGCGTTCGAGCAGGCTGGGGAAGAAGCTCCCGGCCCGCAGCTTGGGGATCGCCAGTTCCAGGTCGCCGGCCTGTGTGGTCACGGTCTTCTCCCGATGGCCGTTGCGCCAGGTGGTGCGGGTGTCGGTCCGCTCGCCCCACTCCGCACCGATCCGGGCGGTGGCCTCGGCCTCGATCAACTCCTGGAGCAGCCGTTCGGCGACTTCGCGGACGAGTTCAAGACCATCCGCCGAACGTAGTGACTCAAGCAGGCGAAGTAGGTCATGCTGGGACAAGGCCACCGGGCACCCCCTTGGAACGAACTGGCAGTTCACCAAGGACAGTTGCACGGTGGCCTGCCCCGTTTCAGGGAGCATTCACCCGCAGTCGATGCACACGAGGGCACACAAGCGGCGCACTTCCCAGCCAAGATCCGTTACACCACTCCACGGGACGCCATCGCAGGCGGCCGCCATGCGAGCTGAGGCAGCCCCAGTGGGGTTCATTCGTTACGCCGTCTGGTGCTGCCAGCTAGGGCAAGCCGCCAAAGCGTGGAAAGAGTTAGATATCCACCACCACCGCGTTCGCCCTTGAGGACCACCCCGGTGACTGAATCTAACGAACGATCAAACGGATTTCACGACAAACAAACAGAGCGGCATGCGGCCCCGCAAGGCTGGAAACCGGTTAAAGATCTGGGCACGAGACTTAGGGTTTTCGGATTCTCCCTCCTTTGCGTTGCCGTTGATTTCCTCTTCGTCTTCGCCTGGGTCTGGATGCACCATCAGGCGGAATCACTGTTCCACTGGATCGGCGAGCTGCCAGGCCTAGAGGGTGCGGTAGCGGACGGCCTCAAATGGCTATTTACCATTTCCACTCTCGCAGTGCTTGTCGCTTACGTGATTCGAGATGTCACCGGCCAAGCAGTTCAAGTCTGGAAGGCTGGAGGGTAATGATGGATAAACCGCTCACGCTGGGGGGATTCGTTCGGCGCTACCTTAGGGCGAGCTTTAGGCTCCCGCAGGGGCCTTTTCGAGAGATCGTTCGAATTTACGAGTATCGACTCTACGTCTTTCTCGCGATGTTCGCCACCTGCACTCTGACTGTCACCTTGATCGCCGCGTCCATTTCCGTCTACTCAAGGTCCACTGTCGCGGGCATCGTCTTTTCGATTATTACGACCCTCGCCCTTCTAGGGCTTGCGTCGCTCGGAGCTGCTCATGTCGACCTTTTTGTCGATGCCTGCCGACGGATTTTCTCTGCAAGTTCTCCTACCCCTGTAACAGTCGGGGCAGGCGACTCGCGGGCAGTGGACGACATCCTGCACGAAATCGATGACGTTGTATCCTCTGACGAGATGGAGTTTGTGACAAGCTTTGTGCAAAAGGGTGGCCAAGGCTGGTCCGGCCTCCTGGAGCCATCGTTTTTCATCGGGGTGGTCAGCGTCAGCGTGACCGCGGGAATGCCTTGGGTAACCTTCAAGAAAATGATGAGCAGACTCCTGCTTGCCATTGATCAAATCCCGGGCCCATCTAACGCGGAGGCCCTACTGAGGGGTGATGGCACACTCGACGAAAATTTCGAGGAAATGCTTCACGCCGAATGGAGATCCGCCGAATACCTGCTCGACGAGCAGCCCCCCAAGCATTCACTTGATGAAGCCGCGGCTTTGCATTGGGTGTTGTTCTATAAAGCTTTTACTCAAGAGCAACACTTGATTCAAATTCGCGCCGACCAGTATCAGGAGATCAAGAGAGTCGCAGCGGCGGGTCCCGAATATTTGGAGCCGAATGAACTATTGGAGCGCATCCTGAGCCAGTGGATCAACGATAATCCCAGCACGGACGCGCGATAACTATTGCGCTGGCAGTCGAGGCGCACGGACTCGACGGCCGTGCCGGTGGCTACTGAGGTCTGGCCCGCTGCTGCGCCCGAAGGAGAAATCCACGAGCTGCGCCGTACCTAGCGCCTGGACGCGTGCGTGAAGGCGGATTGAGCTTGCAGTTAGGGCACTCCCCGTCGGTTGACAGACATACCCGGCTGGGCCTGTGGTGGGAGCGATTTTGCGGCGGCAGCCGCAGCCTCCTCGGGATGTCACGGCGGTGATTCCACCCAGGTCTGCGCCGCGGCCACACTCCGGGCTGTCGAAACTACCGGCTACCAAATCGAGCGCGGAACCCGCTTTGCTGGTCGGCAGGTGACTGCGGAGCATGCGGATCGTTGTGCCGAGCACTGCTCGGCGGCAGCCCCTTGCCAGACGCGCCTCATGCCGACCCCGCGACACCGAGCCCTCAGAGGGGGGGCATTGACCCCGCTGTACGCCACCGAGAAGCAGCTGCTCGCGGCCCTGGGTATCAACGTCCCCAACGACCTGGGCGAAAGCAGCCACGACGCCGAGCTGCGCACCGCCGCGCTCTATGGGCCCTGCTCTGGCGCTCCGCGGGTGCCGGCTACGAGGAATCCGTCGCTGGTACTGGCCACGCCCGGGCCTACTTCACCGGCCCATGGGAGTGGCCCCTGGCCGAGGACCAGGCCCGCCGCGCCTGGTTCGAACTCGGTTTCGTCGGCGACCGGCTGGACTCCCTCACCATGACCGTGCCCCCATGGTCAGTCGGTCTTCCCCACGAAGATGCTCCCGACGACCCCAACGCCGCGGCCATTGGATGGGCGTGCGCCGCGCGCGCCGCCGTCAGCCTCGCTCGGGCGTTCCTCGGTCCACTAGGCCAGCTGGGCGTACAGGTCTTCGAGGAATTTCCAGCCAGCTACGGTGTGGCGGCGCTTCACGAAAGGCCGCGGAGGGACCAGGACGTCCAGCTCATTGCCGATCAGAGCCAGGAGGCCGATGCCGTAGAAGTCCGCCTGCAGTATCGCGTCATCCTTACGACGCAAGGGGCGCTCAACAAGAACCGCACGCGCGCAGAACGGGGTGAAGAGCTCCGCCTTCTCCATTGCCGATTCCCAGCCTCTGCCGGGCACGATGGCAAGGTCAACACGCAGAGGCTGAACAACCTGCCTGGTCACAGTTCCGCCGCTTTGAACGACCACACCCTTCGGCGCCGCCTTGAGCGCACGCCGCTCGGGTGAACTCAAGGTATTGACCGGCACGGCCTCACCCACAGGCAGCCCCATGAGGAGGTCCAGCACGTCTGGCCGGGTCAGCGGCGGCGTACCTTCAGCAGCACGCCTGTCACACTCGACAGCGTCGCGCCGGTAGGCGACGACGGCCTGTGCGCCGAACACGTTCACGGCCTGCAACTTTGACTCGTGCGGAATCAGCGTTCCCGACGGGACTGACCTCGAGAGCACATCGACTGGTCCTCGCGACGCACCCGTCATGACTCAACCCGCCCTCACCCGAAACCCTGCCCCCGTAGGGGGCTCTGACTCACGCGCCAGAAGCGTGGAACCGCCCTCCGGCAGGATCCGAGCCCCGGCCTACTAGTAGCTCCCCAGAAGCCCGCCTGGGGCGTTCGGCAACATAGCCCTAACCGAGGCAGCTGGCGCAAGGACACGGAAATCGGGCACCAGCGCTCGCCAGCAGGCTAGAACGGAGAGGCTCTCACCAGACCAAGATCGCCACAACGACCCTAATGTGGCCATCAGCCGCACCGCAATGCTCGCGCTCGACCGGTTGCCGACCTGACTGCGACACGTGCGATCGTAAGGCATCCGATCGCGATTCACTCATGCGTTCGATTACCTTGAGCGGATCCCGTCGTCTCCCAATCGAGCTACCCCCATAGGCACCGCGGCACTCTGCCACGGCAGCGCCCAGAGGCGTGACCTGACTGAACAGATGAACTTGACGGGGAACACCACGGCCGCCCGCACCCGGTCGCGGCTCTCGACCAGGGTCTTGTCGGGCAGCCCCACCAGCGTGAAGGCGGCGACCCCCGGTTCCAGATCGGCCTGCACCTCCACCACCACGCCGTCGACACCCGCCAGGGCGACCGAGCAGGCCCGCGCGAACCCCATCAGGCCGCCCCCCTGACGTGCTCCACCACGGGCGCACCGCGCCGCGGCAACAGGACCCCCACGAGGTCGATGCGCACCCCGCCCGGGGGTGGTCCGCCGTGGTCGGCGAGCCAGCGCCCCGCGAGTCGGCGCAGCCGTTCCGCCTTGCCCGGCCGCAGTGCGGCCATGGGGTGTTCGAAGTCCCCCGCCCGCCGGGTCTTGACCTCGCACAGGACGAGGGCGTCCCCGTCCCGCGCGACGATGTCGATCTCCCCGCTACGGCACCGCCAGTTCCGCGCGATGACGGTCATCCCCGCCTCGGTCAGCCGCCGGACCGCGAGCTCCTCGCCGTACCGCCCCAATGCCTGCTGTGCCACGCCCTTCGCGTTCATCCGGCACCACCTCCGGCACCGAAGATCCCGCGTCCCCGCCCACCTTGTGGATCTTGGTGGACAACCGGGGCGCTGTGGACAACGCCCTCACCCTTGCGAGGGAATCCGCGGGGGAATCCGCGAGGGAATCCACGGGGGAACCTGCGGGGAGCCGGCCGCTCAGCTGCCCGGAAGTTCGAGGTCGCTCTTGTTGAGCTCCTCGATGTTCACGTCCTTGAAGGTCAGCACCCGCACCTGCTTCACGAAACGGGCCGGCCGGTACATGTCCCAGACCCAGGCATCGGCCATCGAGACCTCGAAGAACACCTCGCCCTGGACCGAGTGCACCTGCATCTCGTAGTCGTTGGTGAGGTAGAAACGACGTTCGGTCTCGATCACATACTTGAACAGCCCGACGACGTCGCGGTACTCGCGATAGAGCTTCAGCTCCATCTCGGTCTCGTACTTCTCGAGGTCCTCGGCACTCATGGCATGTTCCCCTTCAGCCGTGCGTCCCCCTATTGTGCGCCAGGCCCCCGCGCCCCTAAACGATTTCCGGGGCCAGGATCACCGGCGCACCCGGAGGCCCGTCGACGAGCAGCGTACGGAGCAGCTCGGCGAGTCTGGTCGGGTACACCGTCTCATGTGCCGTGAGAAGTTCCTCGGAGGTCCACCACCTGGCTCCGGTGACGCTGCGCCGCTCCAGCTCGGTGAGGCCGCCCATCTCGGTCGCCGTCTGCGTCGTACGGGCCAGGAAGTACCACTCGTCCTGCTCCCAGCGCCGCCCGTCGAAGGGGAAGGAGCAGTACCGCTGCCAGAGCACCGGCCCCAGCTCCACCTCGGTGATGCCGGTCTCCTCGGCCAGCTCCCGCAGCGCGGCCTGCTCCCGGCTCTCCTCGCCCTCCAGGCCGCCGCCCGGGGTGAACCACCAGCTGTCCGCCGGGTCCGCCGGTTCGAAGCCGTGCAGCAGCAGGATCCGGTCGTCCGGGTCCAGCAGGATCACCCGTGACACCTTCCGCGGGCCCTCGTCGGGCCCCGCCGCCGAGCCCGAGGCCGGCGCATCCGCACCCCGCCCCGCGTCAGCGGGCACCGGCCCGCTCCCGCCGCCGCCCGCGCCCGAGGACCCGTACGACCGGCCCGTATGCGGCCCCCAGCACCACCAGGGCGGCTCCGGCCAGGACCGCGGTCAGCTGCAGCCGCAGCGGTCCGGACCGCGAGATCCCGCCGGGCAGGCCTGCGTACGTCTGCGGCCGCTCCAGCATCGACACCGAGGGCCAGGCCACGGCGTCGACCCGGGCACTGACCGCCGACCGGGCCACCGTCCCCTGTCCGGCCTCCTGCAGATGCGCCCGGGAGTCCAGCGAGGCACCTCGCCGGTCGCCCAGCAGGAAGAGGTTGCCCTCGGGCACGGTCACCTCGAACGCCGTCCGCGAGGCGCCCGCGTCCGGCGCGCCGACCACATCGAGCTTCTCCTGCTCGATGTACGGCTCGTCCAGCTCCTTGCCGTTCACCGTCAGCCGGCCACCGGCGCCGCAGCACTTGACCGTGTCCCCGCCGACGCCGACGACCCGCTTGACCATGGGCGAATCGCTCCACGCGGTGTCAGTGAAGATCACCACGTCACCGCGGCGCACCTCGCCGCCGTCGATCCGCTGCGCCAGCACCCGGTCCCCGGGCTTGACCGTCGGCAACATCGAATCGGTCGGCACCGTGTACGGCTGGTACACGAGCGCTCCCCACACGAAGCCACCGAGGAAGAGCACAAAGCCGATGGCCACGGCGAGCCCCGACAACACGTTGCCGAGACCGCCGCGGCCACCATCGCCACGTATAGCTCGTCCTGCCTGTGTTCCGCCCATTGCAGCAACCCCAACCCGGAGATCGTCGACCTGGGCGGCACCCTACCCGGCGGTACTCCCGGCTACAGCTGGGAGGTGCTCCCAGCTGTCAGCCTCCGGCGGCGCCACAGTACGACCGGCACCGCGCCGGTGAGTCCCAGCGCGGCCGGAGCGAGCCCGACCGGCCCCAGCCCGGAGGCCCCGAGACCGAGCGCGGTGGCCTTGGCCTGGTTGCCGATGCCCGGCTGGTCGAAGGTGTCCGGGACCGGGAGCGTGGCCCAGCGGGTGACCGGCCAGGCGACGACCACGGCCCGACCGACGACCTTGTCGACCGGCACGAAGCCCTGGGTGGAGTCCTGCATGTGGTAGCGGGAGTCCTGGGAGTTCTGGCGGTGGTCGCCCATCACCCAGATCTTGCCCTTGGGCACGGTGATCGGACCGAACGGGGCGTCGTCACACGGGGTGTTGCCGGGGAAGATGTACGGCTCGTCGAGCTCCTTGCCATTGACGACGACCGGTCCCCCCTTCTTGCACTCGACCGTGTCGCCGCCGATGGCGATCGTCCGCTTGATCAGGTCCTTCTCCTCCGCGGACGGCATCAGGCCGATCCAGCTGAGGGCCTTCTGCGCGAAGTTCGGATCCGGGGTGGGCTCCCCGGACAGCCAGTTCGCCGGGTCGTGGAAGACCACGACCTCGCCGCGCTCGGGCTCCGAGCCGAACCACGGGGTCAGCTTGTCCACGAGCACCCGGTCGCCGCGCTGCAGGGTGTCCTGCATCGAGTCGGACGGGATCGAGAACGCCTGCACCAGGAAGGTCTTGATCAGCAGGGCGAGGAGGAGGGCGATGCCGACCAGGAGCGGCAGCTCCTTCCAGAACGAGCGGTGCGGGCGCGCGGCCTTGCCACCGTCCGCGTCCTCACCCTCGGCGGCCTTGTACTCGACGGCATCGTCCGGCCGCTCATCGCCTTCATCGCGTCCGGATCGTGCGCCTACCGCCACATCCCCCACATCCACTCCCTCACTCGGATTCGCCGCCCGTACCGGATCAGGCACGGGCCCTCCCCTCCCTTAACGAGCGGGAGTTCCCGAAGGCGCGGGAGACCGAGGACACACTATGCGAACGACGCGCCCCCGCGGCGCCGACGGGGCACGCGCCGTCCGCGGCGCGCCCGATCGGGCACCATGCGGAAGGTGGCGGGCTGTTCCAGCCGGTGCCAGTGGCCGAAGGGCCAGGCGATGACGACGGCCTCGCCCACGACCCCGTCCTCGTCGATGGTGCCCTGGAAGCCCTCGTCGAGGTGGTAGCGGGAGTCGGCGGAGTTCGCCCGGTGGTCACCCATGACGAAGAGCCGCCCCTGCGGCACCTGCACCTCGAAACGGATCTCCGAGGGGGAGTTGCCCGGGTTCACGTACGGCTCGTCGAGCGCCGAGCCGTTGACCGTGACCCGGCCCCGGGCGTCGCAGCACTTGACGGTGTCGCCGCCGACCCCGATGACGCGCTTGATCAGGTCCTGCTCGTCGGCCGAGGGCAGCAGACCGATGAAGGTCAGGGTCTGCTTGATCTGCTTGACCACGACCGGGTCCGGTGCGGGCCGGGCCGCCTCGCCGCTGAGCCAGCCCCCGGGGTCCTTGAACACGACGATGTCGCCGCGCTCGACCTCGGAGCCGAACCACGGCGTCAGCTTGTCCACGAGCACGCGGTCGCCGATCCGGATCGTCTGCTCCATGGAGCCCGACGGGATGAAGAAGGCCTGCACCAGGAAGGTCTTGAGCAGCAGGGCGATGCACAGCGCGACGACCACCAGCAGGGGCAGCTCCCCCGCCCGGCGGGTGCGTCGGCGCCGCCGGACGCGGCGCGCCAGCCGGCGGCGCTCGGCGCGGCCGCCTACCGGCACGGCGATCGGCTCCGGCTCCGGCTCGGGCTCCGGCTCGGGCTCCCATTCGGCCCGCGGCCGGCCCCGGCTACCCATGTCCGCCGCCCACGGAACCCCAGCGCGAGACGGGCCAGCCGATCCAGTCGGCCCGCCCGATCACCTTCTCCACCGGCACCATCCCCCCGCCCGGTTCCCCCAGGTGGTCCCGGGAGTCCCGGGACTGGGAACGATGATCACCCATGACCCACAGGGTCCCAAGGGGTACGACGATGCGGAAGGGCACCTTCGAGGGTTCGTCGCCGGGGAACAGGTACGGCTCCTCCAGCGCGACCCCGTTGACCTTGATCCGGCCGCCGGCGTCGCAGCACACCACGTCGTCGCCCCCGACACCCACGACCCGCTTGACGAAGTCGGTGTCGGAAGGCTCCGCGAGGCCGAGCGCCGAGGCCGCGCCGTGCAGGGCCGTACCGATCGGATTGTCCGCCGGGCGTTCCCGTACGAAAGATCCCGTGCCGTCGAACACCACCAGGTCACCCCGTCGCGGCTGGTCGCCGAAACGGTACGCCAGCTTGTTGACCAGCACCCGGTCCCCGACCTCCAGCGTCGGCTCCATCGACCGGCTCGGGATCAGGAACGGCTGGACCACGAAATTGCTGAGCAGCAGCAGGAAGACGGTGCAGACCACGCCGAGCAGCCCCGCCCGCCGCCAGGTCAGGAAGGCGCGGGCCCCGGGAAACGCAAAACGCGGCCGCTCCTCCCCCTCGCCGGGGGAAGAGTGGCCGCGCTGCGTGTGAGGTGCTTCGGTGTCCATCGGGGGCGAGCCTATCCGGCCGGCCCCGGACCCCGGAGGGGACCTCAGTTGTCGCGCTTCTCCTTGATCTTCGCGGCCTTGCCGCGGAGCTCACGGAGGTAGTACAGCTTCGCGCGGCGCACGTCACCGCGGGTGACGAGCTCGATCTTCTCGAAGATCGGGGAGTGGACCGGGAAGGTACGCTCCACGCCGACGCTGAAGGAGACCTTGCGAACGGTGAAGGTCTCGGAGACGCCAGAGCCCTGGCGACGGATGACAACACCCTTGAACTGCTGGATACGGGAGCGGTTGCCCTCGATCACGCGGACGTGCACGTTGATCGTGTCACCCGGGCGGAAGCCCGGGACGTCCGAGCGGAGCGCGGCGGCGTTGACGCCATCGAGCAGGTGAGACATGTTCTTCGTCTGCTTTCTTCGCACGACGCCACAGGTCGCCGGTGCGGGTTTCCGTAGAGAGTTCGGAAGCCGTGTCACTCGGCGGGCGACGTTCCCCCTGTGGCAGGGGCGCACGCGAGCACACAGCAGCCGCCTATTCTTCCACGGCCTCGGGCCTACGCCAAAATCGGCCGTCGGGGGTCGGCTTCCAGCCCAGGATGCTGAGCGCTTCCCGGTCCTTCTTGTCGAAGGCGGAGGCCTCGCAGCGCTCGATCAGGTCGGGCCGGTTCTGCGCGGTGCGGCGGAAGGCCTCGTCCCGGCGCCAGCGGGCGATCTTCCCGTGGTGACCGCTGAGCAGCACGTCCGGGATGCCGCGGCCGCGCCACTGCGGGGGCTTGGTGTAGACGGGCCCCTCCAGCAGGTTGGCCATCTCGCCGGGCGCGAAGGAGTCGTCCCGGTGGGATTCGGCGTTGCCGAGCACCCCGGGCAGCAGCCGCGCCACGGCCTCGGTGACGACCAGGACGGCCGCCTCGCCGCCGGCCAGCACGTAGTCGCCGATGGACACCTCGTAGACCGGCATGCGGGTGGCGTACTCGTCCATGACCCGGCGGTCGATGCCCTCGTACCGGGCCGGTGTGAAGATCAGCCAGGGGCGTTCGGAGAGCTCGACGGCGAGTTCCTGGGTGAACGGCCGGCCGCTGGGGGTGGGGACGACCATGACGGGCCCGTGCGCGCCGGCCTCGTAGCCGTCGGCGAGCGCCGCGTCCAGGGCCTCGCCCCACGGCTCGGTCTTCATGACCATGCCGGGACCGCCGCCGTACGGGGTGTCGTCCACCGTGTTGTGCCGGTCGTACGTCCATTCCCGCAGGTCATGGATGTGTACGTCGAGCTGCCCGCGCGCCCGCGCCTTGCCGACGAGGGAGACGTTGAGCGGCTCCAGGTACTCGGGGAAGATCGTGACGACGTCGAGACGCATCAGGCGTCTTCCCCTGCGGCGTCTTCCCCTGCGGTGTTTGCCCCTGCGGCGTCTTCCCCGGGGGCCTCGTCACGGGTCGAGTCGATGACCGCGTCGCGCTCGTCGATCAGGCCGGGGGGCGGGGTGATGACGCAGCGCTGCTCGACCAGGTCGATCTCGGCGACGATCTCCTCGACGAAGGGGATCATCACCTCGGTGCCGTCCGGCCGCTCCACGATGAAGAGGTCCTGCGAGGGCAGGTGGGAGATCTCGGTGATCCGGCCGATTTCGGTGCCGTCCGCCAGGACCACGTCGAGGTCCATCAGCTGGTGGTCGTAGTACTCGTCCGGCTCTTCCGGCATCTGCGCCGGGTCCACCTCGGCGATGAGCAGGATGTTGCGCAGGGCCTCGGCGCCGGTGCGGTCCTTGACCCCGGCGAAGCGCAGCAGCAGCCTGCCGCTGTGCACCCGGCCCGTCTCGATGGTCAGCGGTCCCGCCGACGCCGGTTCGGTCCGGAGCACGGCACCGGGCCCGAGCCGCAGCTCCGGCTCGTCGGTCCGCACCTCGACGGTGACCTCACCCTTGATCCCGTGGGCGCGGCCGATCCGCGCGACTACCAGCTGCACTCTCTGTCTCTCCTGTTCAGACGACGACGGGCCGGGGCGGGCACTGATGCCCTCCCCGGCCCGTGCCGGTGATTCAACTTCTCAGCGGACCTGGTCCACGTCGACGAGGTCGACGCGGATCCCGCGACCGCCGATGGCGCCCACGACGGTACGCAGAGCACGTGCGGTGCGGCCGTTGCGGCCGATCACCTTGCCGAGGTCGTCGGGGTGAACCCGGACCTCGAGCACCTGCCCGCGGCGCAGGTTGCGCGAGGCGACCTGCACTTCGTCGGGGTTGTCCACAATGCCCTTCACGAGGTGCTCAAGAGCCTCCTCGAGCATGATCAGGCCTCGGTCGACTCGGCGGTGGCCTCAGCCTCGTCCGCCTTCTTGTCGGCCTTCTTCTTCTGCGTGATGGCCTCGCCCTTGCCCTCGCCGATGCCCTCGAGGGCCTTGGCGAACTCGTCGAAGGTGCGACGCTTGCTCTCCTTGGTCTCCGGCTGCAGCAGCGGCGCGGGGGCCGGGAGGCCCTTGTGCGCCTGCCAGTCACCGGTCAGCTTCAGGATGGCGAGCACAGCCTCGGTGGGCTGGGCACCAACGGACAGCCAGTACTGCGCACGCTCGGCGTTGACCTCGATGCGCGACGGGTTGTACGTCGGGTGGTAGATACCGATCTCTTCGATCGCGCGACCGTCACGGCGGGTGCGGGCGTCGGCGACGACGATGCGGTAGTGCGGCTGGCGAATCTTGCCGAGGCGCTTGAGCTTGATCTTGACTGCCACTGGAGTGGTGTCTCCTGAACTTGACGTGGTTGGGCACATGAGATGCCACGTGGGGTTGCGGTACTCGGGTGCCCGATGGACGCGTCAGCCGGAGGAGAGAGGGGTCCTATGCGACTGTCGAGTACAGCTAGCCATTGTGCCATACGCCTGCGGCGCGCTCAGCCGCGAGGAGATCCCACGCCCGGGACCAGACCGCCGGCCCGGGCCAGGCGCCCGCTCACAGGCCGAACGGCCGGTCGGCCCGCCGACGAAGGCGCGGGGCCCCGTCCGCGCCCGGCGGCTCAGGAGGCCGCCGCGATGGCGACCTCGGGGATGCGGAAGGGCTTCATGCAGCCGCCGCACACGATCGGGGCCTGGGCCAGCACGGACGGGACGACCCGCACATTGCGCCCGCAGTCGCACACCGCCTTGACGCGCACCCCGCCGCCGGAGGAGCCGTGGCGGGCGGCCGGCCCGCGGAAGCTGCGCTTGGTGTCGGCGGCGGTGGCGACGGTGTGCGCCTTCAGCGCCCGCTGGAGGCGCTCCATGGTGGGGCGGTAGCGCCGCTTCGCCTCGGGGTTGAGCGAGACCAGTGAGAAGCCGCTGCTCGCGTGCGGCTCGTCGGAGTGGTCCAGCCCCATTTCCTCGGCGATCGCGAGGAATCTGCGGTTGTGGTAGCGGCCTGCGCGCGAGGTGTCACGCACTCCGCGCGTTGCGGCGATGCCGTGGACTGCCTCGTGCAGCAGTCGCTCGAAGGAGAGCTCGGCGCCACAGGCGGACGAGGACTCTCCGATCAGGGACTCGGGCGCGGCAAGGTCAGGCAGCTCGGGGTGGTACCGCTGAATATCGGCCCACGCCTGCGCCAGCTCTGCGGCGAGAACAGGTGGTGTCGTGCTCACGTCGTGACAACGAGCCGGGGTGCCCCGGTGTTCCGATTCCGGGCCATTCCAAATTTTTTGCACGTACCAGTCAGTTCAGTCTCATGCATCCCGAGGAGGACGGGTGCGCCGATCTCAGGAGGAGTCGGTACGTAATGACGACTACACCCCGGCGCGCGGCACGAGGCCGCACGCCGGGGTGCAGGAGTCACTCAGTACGAGCGCGCAACGATCGCGAGGGTACCGGGGGCGTCGTCCGTCTCCGGAACCGACCCGTCGGCCGCGATCAGGCAGCGTACGGAGACGGCCTGCTCGGCCAGCTTGGCCTCGCCCTCGGGGCCGAGGTCGGCCCACGGGATCCGCGCCCAGCCGCCGGCGATGGCGGCCTCGGCGGCCTCCTCGATGGTCGAGACGTCGGAGGTACGGGCCTCACGGCGCTCGCGGGACTCGCGCAGCAGCTGCGCCTGGTCCTCCTCCAGCACCTTGGGCAGCAGGTCGGCGAGCGCGTCGATCTGCACCGGGGTCTTCCCGCCCGGGATGCGGCGGGCCAGCATCGCGGTGCCGGCCTCCAGGTCGCGGGGGCCGATCTCGATGCGGACCGGTACGCCCTTGAGCTCCCAGTCCACGGCGCGGCGGCCGAAGGGGGTGTCCACGCGGTCGTCGACCTGCACGCGGAGGCCGGCGGCCTTCAGCTGGGCGCCCAGCTCGCGGACCTTGGTGACGGCCTCGTCGCCCTTGATCGCCATGACGACGACCTGGACGTGCGCGAGGCGCGGCGGGACCCGCAGGCCGTTGTCGTCGCCGTGCGACATGATCAGGCCGCCGACCATGCGGGTCGAGACGCCCCACGAGGTCTGCCAGACGAGCTCCTGCTTGCCTTCCTTCGACAGGTACCGGGTGTTGAAGGCCTTGGCGAAGTTGGTGCCCAGCTCGTGGCTCGTGCCCAGCTGCAGGGCCTTGCCGTCGCCCATCATGCCCTCGAGGGTGAGGGTGTTGATGGCGCCGGCGAAACGCTCCTTGGCGGTCTTGCGGCCGAGCACGACGTCGATGCCGAGCACGTTCGTCATGAAGTCGCCGTAGACGTCGCGGTGGATCCGGGCGGCGTAGTCGCGGGCGTCCTCGTACGTGGTGTGGGCCGTGTGGCCCTCCTGCCACAGGAACTCGCTCGTACGGAGGAACACGCGCGGGCGCATCTCCCAGCGGACCACGTTGGCCCACTGGTTGATCAGCAGCGGCAGGTCACGGTAGCTCTGGACCCACTTGGAGAAGTAGTCGTTGATGATCGTCTCGGAGGTGGGCCGGACGACGACCGGCTCGTCCAGCTCCTTGCCGCCGCCGTGCGTGACGACCGCGAGCTCGGGGGCGAAGCCCTCGACGTGCTCCGCTTCCTTCGTCAGGTACGACTGCGGGATGAACAGCGGGAAGTACGCGTTCTGGGCGCCCGCGTCCTTGATGCGCGCGTCCATCTCCTGCTGCATCCGCTCCCACAGGCCATAGCCGTACGGCCGGATGACCATGGTGCCGCGGACCGGACCATTGTCGGCCAGCTCGGCCTTGTTGATCAGATCCTGGTACCAGCGGGGGAAATCCTCCGCCTGAGGGGTGAGAACGGGTGCCTTTGCCATGGCGCGAATGGTACGGCGCCGGGCGCGCCGAGCGTGAATCGGGTGGCGCACTCCTCTGGACGCCGGGGCGAATCGGGAGTTCTCTGGCAGCGGGGACAAGGGGGCGACATGGAATCAGGAGCGCTCTTTCGATGACACCGACGCCGACGGCGACGCTTGTCGCCCGGGACTGGGCGGAGATCCAGGAACGCATGCTGGTACCGCTGTACGAGGCGGTCTACGACCGGCTGGAGGTCGGCCCTGGCGTCCGGCTGCTCGGCCTGGACTGCGGGGCCGGACTGCCCCTGCTCCTGGCCGCGGGGCGGGGCGCCTCGGCCACCGGCGTGGAACCGGATCCGGCCCGGCGCGCGCTGGCGCGGGAGCGGCTGCTGGAGGTGGTGGCGGCTCCCCCGGTGCCCACGGCGCGGCCGTACGACGTCCTGCTGGCCTTCTCGCCCGGCCCGGGCTCCCTGGCCGCGGCTCTGCCCGCGGTCCGGCGGGGCGGCGCCGTAGTGCTGGCCGACTGGGGGCCGCCGGAGCGGTGCACGGTGCCGGCGGTGCTGGGCGGCGGTCCCGATCCGCGGGATCTGGACGCGGCGGTCGAGCGGGCGGGCCTGCGGCCGGACGGTTCGGGGAGGGTGTTCTGCCCCTTCGGGTACGCGGACGTGGACAGCGCGGTGCGGGGGCTGCTGTCCACGGGCCTGTACGACGGGGCCGCGGCGGGCGATCCCGCGCTGGCGGAGAAGGAGCTGGCGGAGTCCCTTCACCCGTACGAGCGGCCGGACGGGGCCGTCTGGCTGCCGAACATCTTTCGCTACGTGGTGGCCCGCACGGCCTGAGGCCGTGCGGGGGCGTCATTTGGTCAGCCGGGTGATGCCCGCGGCGGCGTAGGCGGCGGTCTCCTCCAGCGTCTCGTTCGCCAGCAGCGCCTGCGCCAGGGCGTCCAGCTTGTGCCGGTTCTCCACGAGCAGCCGGCAGGCCTCCCCGTAGCACTCGTCCACGATGCGGCGCATCTCGTGGTCGACCGCGTCGAGGGTGGCGGGGGCGGCGGACAGGCCGTACGGGCCCTGCCCGTCGGACGGGATGGCGGTGAGCTTGCCGACGCGCTCGCTCATGCCCCAGCGTCCGACCATCCCGCGCACGATGTTGGTGACCTGTTCGAGGTCGTTCTCCGCGCCCGTCGTGACGACGTTGTAGACGGTCTGCTCGGCCGCCATGCCGCCCAGCGCGCCGATGATGCGGCCGCGGAGGTACTCCTCCGTGTACGCGTAGCGGTCCGCGTCCGGGGTGGACAGGGTCACGCCCAGGGCGCGGCCGCGCGGCACGATGGTGATCTTGCGGACCGGGTCGGCGCCCGGCTGGAGCATGCCCAGCAGGGCGTGGCCGCTCTCGTGGTACGCCGTGCGGCGGCGCTCCTCCTCCGGCATGACCAGCGGCCGCGCGGCGCCCAGCTGCACCTTCTCCAGCGCGTCCGAGAGGTCCGACTGGGTCACCGCGCTCTGCTGGCGCTTGACCGCCAGCAGGGCCGCCTCGTTGGCCAGGTTGGCGAGCTCGGCGCCGGTCATGCCCGGGGTCGTGCGGGCCACCTGGGCCAGGTCGACGCCCTGGGCCAGCGGGATCTCCCGGGTGTGGATGCGCAGGATCGCCTCGCGGCCGGCGCGGTCCGGCGGGGAGACGGCCACCGTGCGGTCGAAGCGGCCGGGGCGGGTCAGCGCGGGGTCCAGGACGTCCGCGCGGTTGGTCGCGGCCAGGACGACCACGCCCTCCGAGCCGGAGAAGCCGTCCATCTCGGTGAGGATCTGGTTCAGGGTCTGTTCGCGCTCGTCGTGGCCGCCCATGGCGGCGCCGCCGCCGCGGGCCCGTCCGATCGTGTCGATCTCGTCGATGAAGACGATCGCGGGGGCCACTTTGCGCGCCTCGGAGAAGAGTTCGCGCACCCGGGAGGCGCCCACACCGACGATCATCTCGATGAACTCGGAGGCGGAGGCGGAGAAGAAGGGCACCCCCGCCTCCCCCGCGACCGCGCGGGCCAGCAGGGTTTTGCCGGTCCCCGGCGGGCCGGCCAGCAGGACGCCGCCGGGCATCCGGGCGCCCATCTTGCGGTACTGCTCAGGGTTCTTGAGGAAGTCGACGACGTCGTTGAGCTCGCCCTCGACCTCGTCGATGCCGGCCACGTCCTCGAAGGTGGTGCGCGTGGCGCCCTCCTCCAGCTCCACCGGCTTCGGCGGGGCCTTGCGGCCGAGCCCGCCCATGCCGCCCATCGCCGATCCCATCCGGCGGGCGATGAGGAGCCACAGGCCGACCAGGAGCAGCATCGGGGCGAGCGAGATCAGCAGGTTGGCCAGGAAGCTGCGCTGGACGACCACGGGGGAGGCGGTGACGTTGACGTTGTGCTTGGTGAGGTTGGCCCACAGCTGGTCGTCGGCGAAGGCCGGGCGCTGGGTGACGAACTTGGTGTAGTCGCCCTTGCCGCCGTCGGGCACGGGCTGCTTGTTCTTCAGCTGGCCCTGGATGGCGTCGCCCTTGGAGTAGATCTTCGAGACGTTGCCGTCGGCGACCTGCTTGCTGAACTCCGTGTAGGAAACCGTCGGCTCGTCGCCCTCGTTGAAGAAGGACAGCACGAGGTTGGTGATCAGGTAGACGATGAGCGCGGCGAGGATGAGCCCCCGCCAGCCGCCGGGCATCTTCTTCCTGGGCGGTGGGGTGGGCCGTGCGCCCTCCGAGCGCCAGGGGGTGTCGGCCCGGTCGCGCGGCGGTACGGGGGTGGGGCTGGGCACGTGGCCTCCTTATGCCGTCCCGCCCGACGATAAAGGACAAACCTGATCATTGCCCACGCAAAAAAGGGGGGCCCCGGCCGCGCGACCTGTGGTCACAGGCGCGGCAGGGGCCCTCCCCGCGTACCGGCGTACGTCCTACTTCATGAACTTCTTGAACTCGTCCGGGAGGTCGAAGTCCTGACCGGGCTGGGCGCCCCCGGCCGGAAGGCCGAACGGGTTGCCGCCGGCCGCGGGCTCCTCGGCCTGCGGGCCCTGCTCGCGGCGCAGGGCGGCCGCGGCCTCCTCTTCCTTGCGCTTCATCGGGTTGCCGCTCTTGCGCTTGCCCTTGGCCTGCTTGATCTGCTTCTTCTGCCGGCCGGGGCCGCCGCCCATGCCCGGCATGCCCGGCATCCCGGGCATGCCGCCGCCCTGGGCCATGCGGGACATCATCTTGCGGGCCTCGAAGAAGCGCTCGACGAGCGACTTCACGGCGCTGACCTCGACGCCCGAGCCCTTGGCGATACGGGCGCGGCGCGAGCCGTTGATGATGTGCGGGTCCTGGCGCTCGGCCGGGGTCATCGACTTGATGACCGCGGCGGTGCGGTCCACGTCGCGCTCGTCGATGTTGGCGATCTGGTCCTTGATCTGACCCATGCCCGGGAGCATGCCGAGCAGCTTGGAGATGGAGCCCATCTTGCGGACCTGCTCCATCTGCGCCAGGAAGTCGTCGAGCGTGAATTCCTTCGGCCCCTTCGCCAGCTTGGCCGCCATCTTCTCGGCCTCGGCCTGGCTGAAGGTCTTCTCGGCCTGCTCGATGAGGGTGAGCATGTCACCCATGTCGAGGATCCGGCCCGCCATGCGGTCGGGGTGGAACGCGTCGAACTCGTCGAGCTTCTCGCCGTTCGAGGCGAACATGATCTGCTTGCCGGTGACGTGCGCGATGGAGAGCGCCGCGCCACCGCGGGCGTCGCCGTCGAGCTTCGAGAGCACGACGCCGTCGAAGCCGACGCCGTCGCGGAAGGCCTCGGCGGTGTTGACCGCGTCCTGGCCGATCATGGCGTCGACGACGAAGAGGATCTCGTCCGGGCTGACGGCGTCGCGGATGTCCGCGGCCTGCTGCATCAGCTCGGCGTCGATGCCGAGACGGCCGGCGGTGTCGACGACGACCACGTCGTACTGCTTGGTGCGCGCGTACTCGATGGAGTCCTTGGCCACCTGGACCGGGTCGCCGACGCCGTTGCCGGGCGCGGGGGCGTAGACCGCGACGCCGGCGCGCTCCGCGACCACGGAGAGCTGGTTGACGGCGTTGGGGCGCTGGAGGTCGCACGCGACGAGGAGCGGGGTGTGCCCCTGCCCCTTGAGCCACAGGCCGAGCTTTCCGGCGAGGGTGGTCTTACCGGCACCCTGGAGACCGGCCAGCATGATCACGGTGGGGGCGGTCTTGGCGAACCGCAGCCGCCGGGTCTCCCCGCCGAGGATGGAGACCAGCTCGTCGTTGACGATCTTGAGGACCTGCTGGCCCGGGTTCAGGGCCTTGGAGACCTCTTCGCCGCGGGCGCGCTCCTTGACGTTCGCGATGAAGGAGCGGACCACGGGAAGTGCGACGTCGGCCTCGAGGAGGGCGATACGGATTTCCCGCGCCGCAGCGTCGATGTCCTGCTCGGAGAGGCGGCCTTTGCCCCGGAGGGACTTGAAGGTCGCGCTGAGGCGGTCGGAAAGCGTATCGAACACGGTGGTCGCGATTCCTCGGGTCGGGGGCGGTGTGGTCGTCCCCCAGGGTATCGGGCCGCGCCACCGGCCCGGCCCCGCGGGCGGCAATCCCGGGGCACCGCCCGGGACCGCCCTACGACAGGGCCGCCTGCACCGTGCTCGCCAGGGCGGCGGCCTCCCGCGGGGGCAGGGGTTTGCCGTCCGCGTCGACCACGTACACCGTGTCCACCGCGTTCGCGCCGAGGGTGGAGACGTGCGCACTGCGCACCCGGACGCCGCCGCCCTCCAGCGCCCGCCCGATCCGGTGCAGCAGCCCGACCGCGTCAGGGGCCCGGACCTCCATGACGGTGGCCAGGGAGGAGACCTCCGGGACCACCACGACCCGCGGCGGCGGCGGGACCACACCACGCCGGCGCGGGTACGCCGCCTCGCGGTCCGCGAGCTTCGCCGGGACGTCCAGCGAGCCGTCCAGTGCCCGGACCAGGTCCGTACGCAGCCGGGCCGCCTGCGGCAGGGAGCCGTACTCCGCGGCCACCCGCCAGCGCAGCACCAGGACCTCGCCGAGCTGGTCCGGCAGCTCCAGGGAGCGCAGGTCGGCCGCCCGGACCGTGAGCCGGTGCAGCGCCAGCACCCCCGCCACCGCCGGAAGGACCCCCGGCTGGTCGGGGACGGCCACCACCAGCTCCACCCCGACGGCGTCCTCCTCCTGCCGGGCGTGCAGCGCCAGCACCGGCTCGCGGGTACGCAGCGCCTCCACCGCGAGGCGTTCCTGCTCCGTCGTCGGGATGTCCAGTTCCGTGACGGCGGGCGCCGTACCGCGCAGGACGGCCGCGACCCGCGCGACGAGGTCGGCCACCAGCGAGCCGCGCCACGCGCTCCACGCGGCCGGCCCGGTGGCCAGGGCGTCGGCCTCCGTCAGCGCGTGCAGTACCTCCAGCGTGCCGGGCGACCCGACGGCGTCCGCCACCGATTTCACGGTCGCCGGATCGTCCAGGTCCCGCCGCGTCGCGGTGTCGACCAGCAGCAGGTGGTGGCGTACGAGCGTGCCGAGCACGGCCACGTCCGGCGCGTCGAAGCCGACGCGTGCGGCCACGTCGCGCGCGATCGTCTCCCCCGCCACCGAGTGGTCCCCGGGCCAGCCCTTGCCGATGTCGTGCAGCAGGGCCGCCATCAGCAGCAGGTCGGGGCGGCCGACCCGGCGGGTGAGCGCCGAGGCCCGCACCGCCGTCTCGATCAGGTGCCGGTCCACCGTCCAGGTGTGCACCGGGTTGTGCTGGGGCCGGCACCGCACCCGCTCCCAGTCCGGGAGCAGCCGGGTGATCAGGCCCTCCGCCTCCAGGGCCTCCCACACCGCCACCGTCGGCTCGCCCGCCCCCAGCAGGGTCAGCAGTTGCTCGCGCGCCTCGGCCGGCCAGGGCACCGGCAGGGGCTTGGCCTGCGCCGCCAGCCTCCGTACGGCGTGCAGGGACACGGGCAGACCCGCCTGCGCGGCCGCGGCCGCGAAGCGCAGCGCGAGCACCGGGTCCCGGTCCGGGCGCGCGGCCAGGGCCAGTACGGCCTCGCCGTCGGACTCCACGACCCCCTCGGCCAGCGGCGCCCGCTCCACCGCCGGGGCCCCCCGGGTGCCCAGCAGCCCGCGCAGCCTCGGCCGGGCCGCCCGCGCCCTCAGCACGCGCCCGACCTCCCGCCAGGTCACGTCACCGGCGTACGAGACCACCCGCGCGGCCTCGTACACCTCGCGCAGCAGCGCGTCCGCGTCGAGCAGCCCGAGCCGGGCGGCGACCTGCGGCTGCTCCTGGAGCGAGAGCCGGTCGGTGGCGCGGCCCGTCACCAGGTGCAGCGCGTCCCGCGCGTCGAGCAGCCGCCGCCGGGCTTCGGCGAGGCCCTCGCGCGGGGCGTCGGCGAGCCAGGACGCCGCCACGGCCCGCAGTGCGGTGACGTCCCGGAGCCCGCCGCGGGCCTCCTTGAGGTCGGGTTCCAGCAGGAAGCGGAGCTCCCCGGCCCGGTCGGCCCGCTCGCGGCACAGGGAGTGCAGCTCGGGCAGGCGTTTGACCGCCTGGTTGCGCCAGTCGGCCAGGACGGAGGTGCGCAGCGCGGCGAGCAGTCCGACGTCGCCCGCGACGGGCCGGGCGTCCAGCAGTCCGAGGTGCACCTTGAGGTCCTCGGCGGCGGTCTTGCGGGCCTGTGCCGGGGTGCGCACCGAGTGGTCCAGGGCGACGCCCAGGTCCCACACGGGGTACCAGAGCCGGTCGGCGAGCGCGCCGAGCGCGCTCGCGTCGGCCTTGCCGTCGTGGAGCAGCAGCAGGTCGAGGTCGCTGCGCGGGGAGAGTTCGGCGCGTCCGTAGCCGCCGACGGCGACCAGGGCGGCGCCCCGGACCCCCGTCTCCCGTACGGCGGCCGCGAACAGCGCCTTCAGCCAGTCGTCGGTCAGGCCTGCCAGGGCGGAACGCCGCGAAGGCCCGGACCGCGACTCCTCCTGGAGGAGTCGCAGCCGGGCCGCGGCGTACCCGCTGGGTCCCGAGTCGGCCGTGTGGTCCGTGGTCTCTTCGACACTCGTCACCCAGGAGCTCCCGTCATCTAGAGCGCGTCAGCGCCGCGCTCGCCGGTGCGGACCCGGATGATCGAGTCCACGGGGATGCTCCACACCTTGCCGTCGCCGATCTTGCCGGTCTGGGCGGCCTCGACGATGACCCGCATCACGTCCTCGGCGTCGTCGTCCTCGACGACCACCTCGACGCGGATCTTCGGTACGAGGTCCACCGTGTACTCGGCGCCCCGGTACACCTCGGTGTGGCCGCGCTGGCGGCCGTATCCGTTGGCCTCGGAGACCGTGAGGCCGTGGACGCCGAACCGGTGGAGGGCTTCCTTGATCTCGTCCAGCCGGTAGGGCTTGACGATCGCGGTGATCAGCTTCATGCGTCAACCTTCTTGCTCGCGGCGGCAACGGGGGTCGGTGCGGCGGTGCTCCGCGAGGAGGAACCGCCGCCGGCTCCGCTGAAGTCGTAGGCCGTCTCGGCGTGCTCGACCTGGTCGATGCCGGACACCTCGTCGTCCTCGGGTACGCGCATCCCCATCGTCTTGTCGATGAGGAGGGCGAGTACCGCGGACGCCACGAGAGAGTAGGCGAGGACGGCGAAGACTCCCACGGCCTGCTTGCCGAGCTGCTCCAGGCCGCCGCCGTAGAAGAGGCCGGCGGCCTCGGACTGGACCCCGCCGGTGGCGAAGAGGCCGACGAGGAGGGAGCCGATGACACCGCCGACGAGGTGGACGCCGACGACGTCGAGGGAGTCGTCGTAGCCGAACTTGTACTTCAGGCCCACGGCCATGGCGCAGACGACACCGGCGATGGCTCCGATGGCGATCGCGCCGAGCGGGGAGCAGGAGCCGCCCGAGGGGGTGATGGCGACGAGGCCCGCGACCGCGCCGGAGGCGGCGCCGAGGGTGGTGAAGGAGCCGTGGCGCAGCTTCTCGTACGCCAGCCAGGCGAGCATGGCGGCGGCGGCGGCGACCTGGGTGTTGACGAACATGACCGCGCCGACGCCGTCGTCGTTGCCGAGCCAGGAGCCGGCGTTGAAGCCGAACCAGCCGAACCACAGCAGACCGGCGCCGAGCATCACGAGCGGGAGGCTGTGCGGGCGCATCGGGTCCTTCTTGAAGCCGACGCGCTTGCCGATGACGAGGATCACGCCGAGGGCCGCGGCGCCCGCGTTGATGTGGACGGCGGTGCCGCCCGCGAAGTCGATGACGCCGAGCTCGAAGAGCCAGCCGCCGGCGCCCCAGACCCAGTGGGCGACGGGGAAGTAGACGACGGTGACCCAGAGGGTGATGAACAGGACCCAGGCGCTGAACTTCACGCGGTCGGCCAGCGCACCGCTTATCAGGGCGGGGGTGATGACGGCGAACATCAGCTGGAAGACGGCGAAGACGTAGACCGGGATGGTGTAGCCGTCCCAGAGCTCGGTGATGCCGATGCCGCTGAGGCCGACGTAGTCGGAGTTCCAGCCGATGAGGGAGCCGGAGTCGGTGCCGAAGGCGAGGCTGAAGCCGTAGAGGACCCACAGGATCGTGACGATCCCGAGGCTGATGAAGCTCATCATGAGCATGTTGAGGCTGCTCTTGACGCGGACCATGCCTCCGTAGAAGAAGGCGAGGCCCGGGGTCATCAGCATGACCAGGGCGGAGCAGATGAGCATGAACCCGGTGTTCGCGGCAGACAGCGTCGGGGCGTCTGCCGCGAGGGTCGTGATGGCTGATGCCATCGGCGTCTCCTCGTCGTCGGTACGTTCGCGTGCGGGCGATCGTGAAAACCTGAGCGGCGTTAAGGGATCCGGCCCGGTGGGGGGCTGGCCGGTTAATGGCCCTGAGATTCGCGCAGGCCGGTTTCCGGCGGCGCCGCTCGGTGTTTCGCATGCGTGACGAAGAGGTCTGGCGTGTTACGCGTCCATGAACGAGTGGTTCATGAAGACCGGCCGCGGCGGGTACCCGGGTGACCTGACTGGGGGAGCCTGATCGGACCTGAAGGGTGACTGCCGCGGCCGGGGTTTCGGGGGGCGGCCCTGGGGGCCGTCAGACGGCCTCCGCGGCTTCGGGGAGCCGGGAGGCGAGGTGGTCGGTCAGCCGGACCACGTCGGCCACGTCGCCGTACTCACGCGCGGCGGCGTCCACGGTCTTGCGCAGTCGGGTGTTGACGCGCTCGGACCGTACCTTTCCCGCCACGTCGAGGGCGCGGCCGACAAGGACGGTGGCCTGCTCGGGTTCGCGCTGGAGGAGGTGCACGGTGGCCATGCCGATGAGGTTGAGGGCGTACGAGCGCTGGTGCTCCTCGTCCTTCTCGAAGAGCGCGACGGCCCGCTCCATGACCGGCTCGGCGAGCGAGGCGTACATGGGGCTGCGCCCGGCGACGTAGGCCAGGTCCCGGTACGAGTGGGAGTTCTCGCCGTTGAGCTCCGCCTCGGAGAAGAAGCGGATCCAGTCGGGCTCGGGCTCGCCGCCGAGGCCCACGTCGCCGAAGGTGTCCTCGGCCATCCGCACGGCCCTCTTGCAGCGGCTGGGCTGGCCCATGTTGGCGTACGCGCGGGCCTCCATCGCATACAGCATGGCCTGGGTGCGCGGGCCGGCGCAGTCGCGGCTGCCGTACTGGGCGAGGTGGATGAGCTCCAGGGCGTCCTCGGGGCGGCCGAGGTGGATCATCTGGCGGCTCATGCCGGAGAGGATGTAGGAGCCCAGCGGCTTGTCGCCGCCCTCCTTGGCCGCGTGCAGGGCGAGTACGAAGTACTTCTGCGCGGTGGGGTGCAGGCCGATGTCGTAGCTCATCCAGCCGGCCAGTTCCGCGAGCTCGGCGGCGACCTTGAAGAGCCGCTTCATGGCGGGGGCCGGGTGGTTCTCCTGGAGCAGGTCGGTGACCTCGTGGAGCTGCCCGACGACGGCCTTGCGGCGCAGCCCGCCGCCGCACTGGGCGTCCCACTGGCGGAACATCACGGTGGTCGCCTCGAGGAGGCCGAGCTCCGGTTCGGAGAGTCTGGGCGGCCGGTGGCCCGCGAGGGCGCCCGTCGGCGGCCCCGCCTCGCGCGGTCCCGGGTCGGCGGCCGGGGCCGGGACGAGCCAGCGCTGCATGGGCTCGATGAGGGCGGGGCCGGCGGAGAGGGCGAGCGAGGTCCCGAGGAAGCCGCGGCGGGCCAGCATCAGGTCGCTGCGGGAGAACTCGCTGAGCAGCTCGACGGTCTGCGGGCCGGCCCAGGGCAGGTCCACGCCGGAGACGGAGGGGGTCTGGTGCGCGGTGCGCAGGCCGAGCTGCTCGATGGCGACGACGGAGCCGAAGCGCTCGGAGAAGAGCTCGGACAGGATCCGCGGAACGGGCTCGCGGGGCTGTTCGCCGTCCAGCCAGCGGCGCACCCGGGAGGTGTCGGTGCTGATGTGGTGGGCGCCCATCTGGCGGGCCCGGCGGTTGACCTGGCGGGCGAGCTCGCCCTTGGACCAGCCGCTGCGGACGAACCACGACGTGAGCTGTTCGTTGCGGCCGGCTTCGGGCGGCGGGGACGACATCCCGGACTCAGCACTCGTTCCGCTTGCGCCGCTGCCGCTCACTGGAACGCCCCCATCCGTCAGCTTCTTCAACGAAACCCTGGCGGGGGCGGCGAGCGCCGTCCCGGACCTTCACAGGTCCTCCACAACTTGCCTCCGGCATACCCATGAACGGGTCTGCCTTCGGGCTTCGTGCACCGAAAGTAATCCTACGATCACCCCCTCGGGGAGGTTGATTCCAGAAACGCCACCATTCGCCACCCCTTCGTATGAACTCGCCACCGGCCAGGCGCGATTCACTTGACACGAAGGCGAAACGGAATGGTTGGACTGGAGTGCGCCCGGGGCGCGCGCGGCGAGGAGTGCGCCGGGCGGCAGGCCCGCGGCCGGCCCCGCATGACGTCCCGATCCCGTCCCGCCGAGGTCGTAACCACCGGCGCGTCCGACCCGTTGGAGGGGGCATGGGCATGGGCTTCACGATCGGCGGCAGCCGCGGCACCAAGGAGTTCCGCACCGGCGCTCGGCGTCGCGGGCGGACGTCGGACTGTACGGCGGTGGCGGAGTACACCGGACTGTGGGGCTGGGACGTGGTCCCGGGAGCGCGCGCCGCGGCCCCCGCCCGCGACTGCTCCTGCGGTCATACGAGCTGCAGTGCGCCGGGAGCGCATCCGCTGGCCCTCGCGCCGACGGTCCCGGCCGGAGCCACCCTCGACGAGGTCGCCGAGACCTGGGGCGAGTACCCCGGCGCGGCGGTGCTGCTCCCCGTCGGCCGCACCTTCGACGTCATCGAGGTCTCCGCGGAGGCCGGGCGCCGGGCCCTGGTCCGGCTGGAGCGGATGGGCCTGCCGCTCGGGCCCGTCACCGCCACCCCGGACGGCCGGGCCCAGTTCTTCGTGGCCCCGGGCGCGGCCGCCGGGCTGCCGCAGCTGCTGTACCGGATGGGCTGGGACGACGCGGACCTCGACCTGCGGGCGCTGGGCCAGGGGTCTTACCTGACGGCGCCGCCGTCCGACTTCGCGGGGCTCGGGCCGGTGAGCTGGCTGCGGCCGCCCGCGCTGGACTGCGCCGGGGATCCGCCGCAGGCCCGGCTGCTGCTGGGCACCCTCGCCTACCTCTGCCACCGCCTGCGCGGCGCGTAGCTCCGCACACGCCGGTGCCCCCGGGTCCTTGGGACCGCGGGGGCACTGGTCGACGTACGGATGTCGCGGGTCAGTCGCCGATCAGGGCGTCGACGAACGCCTCCGGCTCGAAGGGGGCCAGGTCGTCGGCGCCCTCGCCCAGGCCGACGAGCTTGACCGGGACGCCCAGCGCACGCTGGACGGCGATGACGATGCCGCCCTTGGCGGTGCCGTCGAGCTTGGTCAGCACGATGCCGGTGATGTCCACGACCTCGGCGAAGACGCGGGCCTGGGTCAGGCCGTTCTGCCCGGTGGTGGCGTCCAGGACCAGCAGGATCTCGTCCAGCGGGCCGTGCTTCTCCACGACGCGCTTGACCTTGCCGAGCTCGTCCATGAGGCCGGTCTTGGTGTGCAGGCGGCCGGCGGTGTCGATGAGCACCACGTCGGCGCCCTCGGCGATGCCCTCCTTGACCGCGTCGTAGGCGATCGAGGCGGGGTCGCCGCCCTCCGGGCCGCGCACGGTGCGCGCGCCGACCCGGTCGCCCCAGGTCTGGAGCTGGTCGGCGGCGGCGGCGCGGAAGGTGTCGGCCGCGCCGAGCACCACGCTGCGGCCGTCGGCGACGAGCACGCGGGCGAGCTTGCCGGTGGTGGTGGTCTTGCCGGTGCCGTTGACGCCGACGACCATCACGACGGCGGGGGTGTCGACGCCGCTCTCGGTCTTCACGGCGCGGTCGAAGTCGGTGCCGAGCAGGGTCAGCAGCTCCTCCTTCAGCAGCGTGCGCAGCTCGGTGGGCGTGCGGGTGCCGAGCACCTTGACCCGCTCGCGGAGCCGCTCGACCAGCTCGTGGGTCGGCGCGACACCGACGTCGGCGATGAGGAGGGTCTCCTCGATCTCCTCCCAGGTGTCCTCGTCGAGGTGCTCGCGGGAGAGCAGCGTGAGCAGCCCCTTGCCCAGCGAGTTCTGAGACCGGGCGAGGCGGGCGCGCAGCCGGACCAGGCGGCCGGCCGTGGGCTCGGGCACCTCGATCTCGGGCGCGGGCGGGGCCTCGACGACGGGATCCTCGACGGCGACCGGGGATTCGAGGGCGGTCTCCGCGTCGGGGAGGGCGACCTCCTCGATCGTGCGGCGCGGCTCTTGCGCCGTCGGTGCGGCGTCCTCCCCCACCTGCGGTTCGGCGGGCGGGGCAGTGATGGTCGGCGTGCTCGACGGTGCCGAGGGCGGCAGCTGCTTCTTCTTGCGGCTGCTGACCACGAGCCCGCTGATCGCGCCGACCGCGACCAAGGCGATGACTACAGCAAGGATGAGGATTTCCATAACTCCCCCAGTATCGGCCACGGCAAGCCCGGAGCCCGGACCTTGGACGATCGCACCAGGCGTTAAGCCGCCATTTGTGGTTTTAGCGGCAAATCTAGGATGATGGCCGACTTCCCCGTCTCCACGCCCCCACGGAGTACCGCATGCCTGCCGAGCCCGCCGACGGCGCCATAGAGACCGCCGTCGAGACCCGCGGCCTGGAACCCGTCCCGGACAGCGAGCGCCACGGCCGGGTGCGCGAGCTCGTGCCGACCTGGGTCGCCGCCAACATCAGCGTGCTGCTGCTGACCATGGGCGCCGGCCTGGTCATCTCCAACAAGCTGAACTTCTGGCAGGTGCTCGTCGTCGCGATCGCCGCGCCCGTCGTCTCGTACGGGATCGTCGGCCTGATCTCCATCGCGGGCAAGCGCGGCGGCGCCCCCGGCATGGCGCTCTCCCGGGCCGTCTTCGGCCAGCGCGGCAACCTCTTCCCCGGCACCCTGATCTGGGTCGCCCGGTGGGGCTGGGAGACCATCAACGCGGTCAGCGGCGCCTACGCCGTCCTGACCGTCCTCGACCTGGTCTTCGGCATCGGCAAGAACACGGCCCTGATCGTCGTCACCCTCCTCTTCTTCGTAGGCTGCACCTTCCTGGTCTCGGGGCTCGGCATCAACGCGCTGCGCGTCTGCTCCAAGTGGTCGACGTACCTCTTCGGCGCCTTCAGCGTGCTCGTGCTGGGCTACCTGATCGCCGAGACCGACTGGTCCGCCGTCTTCGGCAAGCCCGCCGGCTCCACCGCGATGATGATCGCGGGCATCGGCACGATCGCCGCCGGCGGCATCAGCTGGGTGCCGTCCGGCCCGGACTTCACCCGCTACCTGCCGCGGACCGCCTCCTCCAAGGGCATGGTCGGCGCCACCATCGGCGGGGCGGGCATCGTGGTCCTGCCGATGGTGCTGATGGGCGCGGTCATGGCCGTCGGAACGCCCGACCTGGCCAGCGCACAGGACCCGGTCTCCTTCATCGGCGAGCTGCTGCCGACCTGGATCGCGGTCCCGTACCTGCTCATCGCGCTCGTCGGCATGCTGCTCATCAACTCGATGTCCATGTACTCGGCCGGCTTCACCGCGCAGACCCTGGGCATCAAGGTCCCGCGTGCCGCGGCGGTCAGCGTCAACGCCGTCATCAGCCTGGTCTTCGGCTTCCTGCTGATGGTGGTCGCGACCAGCTTCTTCGGCTCGTTCATCTCCTTCCTGACCCTGCTGGCCGTGGCCTTCTCCGCCTGGATCGGCGTCTTCGGCGTGGACATGCTGCGCCGCACCTCCTACGACGGCCCCGCGCTGCTGGACACCACGCGGACCAGCGCCTACTGGTACAAGGGCGGCTTCGCCTGGCAGGCCATGACCGCCTGGGGCCTGGCCCTGGTGGTGGGCACGATGTTCACGAAGGTGGACTGGTTCAGCGGGCCCCTCGCCACCACCTGGATCGGGCAGAACGGCCTGGGCTGGGCGGCCGGCATCCTCACCTCGGCAGCGCTGTACGCCGTCCTGCCGCGCACGGCCGCGCCCGCGCCCGCGCCCGCCGAGGAGCGCGAGCTCGCCGGATCCCTGTCCAACTGACGCCACGTCAGCTAACGTCCCCCTTCGCCCGCCCACCCACATCCGGCGAAG